>MSXM01000062.1:11092-69430 GCA_002083565.1 Nitrospira sp. ST-bin4
CGATAAAAGTCGCCGAACCTGTCCTTCACATAGACCGGAATCTCCTGGGCCTCCGGCAGGCGGATGGTTCGATAGTTTGTTGTCTCGACGCGACCCTGTTTTGTCAGAAAGTAAATGAAGAGCTCCTGCGCTCCCTCCGCATTCACGGTGCCTAGCCGGATGGGGAGCATGAACTTGGGTGATTCAAACGCAATCTGTAGTGGACGCAAATGGCTCAGACCCAGTTTCTCCTGTTCGCCAAGGTTGATCTTCGCCACAAAGAATTTCATGTGTTGCTTGAGATAGCTTTGTAAAATAGCTGATGCTCCGTTTGGAACCTTATAACCGCTCTCGCTCAGCCAGACTTCAAGACCGTTACTCTCCTTGGCCGAAAGAATCAGGATGTCGTACTCGCCGACGGTGTACTGAGCTTCGATCGTGACTCCCAGAGCACGGTCCCGTTCCCGCTTCACCTCGGCTGACGCCGGAGGCGTATTTTTCAAGGCGCCCATCTTATCTTGAAACAGGTCATAACGCCGACAAGGGTTTTCGTCAAAGTATTCAACCAATCGCGGCGCCGAATAATCGGCAAGATGCTTGAGGACTGCCGCCTCACCGATATGGATCTGTTCCTTTTCCAGTATCGTCGGCACCGGCACAACCATCGCGAATTCTTTGACATCCCCCTTGAAGTCATTGGCCATCGTGATGACGGTCTTGTTGTCATGCCGTGCGATGGTTACCTCGGAGGCTTTATTGAAGAGTTTGGTATCGGCCTTGGCCACATAGAAGCCGCAGAAAGCCGATGCGTCGCCGGTCCAGGCGAGCAGGCCGATGAGCAGTGTGAATGCTGTCGCACTGATGCGTTTCATGAGAACCTCCTTGGTTGGTGAACGGACGATACTGAATACAGACGGTTGACGGCTACCGGTTGGTCTATGACGTGTGACTGTGGGCTATGCACCCGCTCACCGATTGATGGTTTGGACCAATCATAGCGAGAGCCTGGAAGCAGATAGTCGATCAATGGGACGAATGGCGCGCAGGCGATCAGTCCCCACAGCGGGCCGTTGGGGCGAAACAAACCGAATTGAACATAGAGAGCGGCTATTGTGACGAGCAGCGCATAGACGATGCGGCCGGTTCTCGAATCCGGCGTCGTTTTCGGGTCTGAAATCATGAAAAAGGCAAAGATGAGCAGTGCGCCGCTCTCGATTTGGTGGAGCGGGATCCTCAGCGGATCGCCAAGCCAGAGTGCCCGTACTATGAGAAGACCGACGTAGAAGATGAGAAAGGCCACCGTCACATCCGCTCGCGCCGCGCGAGTGACGACGAGGCCGCCGAGACAGGCGATCAAGAAGCCGAACCAGGCGACCTGCCCCCATTGCCCGGGTGACATCCAGCCGAGGCCGCTGGTCAACACCACGGCGAGCGCCAGATTAGTCGGGTTGAAGACGTGCTTGTCCTTCCATCGGATGACAAACTTGCCGGCGATGGCAAGGAACGATGCCAGCGCTGCGACGGGGAGCTGGTCCGTACGAAGTAGGAGGCAGAGAGAGAGGGCTGAGATCAAGGGGCTTTTGGGGTCGAACGCGGGTAGGTTGAAGAAGCGAGTGCCGGCATATTGGGTGAGGAGTGCCGTGCCGAGCGTGATCGTAATCTGCCAAGGTGAGACCTCAAAGTGGAGCCAGAGAAGGCCATAGAGGAGGAGTGCGGAGAGGCTGGCGATCTGGTAAAGACGGGGATCGCGCCAGAGAACTGGTCTGAGTGGTTGATCCTGTCCCATGTGATCCTCCCCCTAGCACGCCATGGTGTTGTGGCGGCCTTCACGGAGGATATGGGGCCAGGTTCACAATCCTTTCAGCCCGGTGTGACCAGGATTTTGAGAGTTCGATTCATAAGTGTATCGGGGGCAGACTACGGTAACGCCGGTGCCCGTCCCCGTTCGCAAAGGGCGGGCTTTTTCTTGCCGTCTTGCGACTCTCCTGATTCAGTATTGTGTCTGTGAGATGGAGGTTTACCGGCTGGAAGTGCGACGGTCGGAAGAAAAACGCGATCTTTCGGACCGTCGTGAGCCACATGACGGAGGGTAACGGATGACGAAACACGTTCCGCCTCGCATCTACTGTATCCCAGCGACTGACGCGCCGGTGGTGGCGGTGTTTCGCCGAGGTCCCTCGCAATGGGCGCATGTCGGACGTTGGGATCTGGCTGCCGGACGATATGAACCTGGCGCTTGGCTGGCTGGGCGCATATTTCCACGGCGGGCCGATCTCTCTCCGGACGGAATCTATCTTTGCTACTTTGCACATAAACCCAGCGCGACATGGGGCCATGGTGAGGCGTACGTCGCCATCTCGAAGTTGCCGTGGCTTACCGCGCTCCATGCACTTGCCACATGCGGCACCTGGACTCGTGGATACTATTTCACTCAGGACGGCGGCAATGAAGATTCCCGGGCCGCAGCACTGCCGATCCCATATGGCCTCCGTTCTATTCCGGCTGTGCAATTCGCCAATGAAAGGCGGCGGGGATGGATTGAAGCGCCCGATTCTCCTATTCGCAATCCCAATGATACATGGGATGAGCGCCGCAACGCGCGCATGCGGAAACCTCAACCGCATGGCACTCGGATATTGTGTGTGGAAAGCGTCGGATGGGCAGGAGGAGAGTTCGGGGCGGATCAAGCGGTGGATGGCCTGAGCGTGCGGTATTCGATGGAATCCGGAGGCGACATTGAGATGCTCGACGATCTTCAATGGGCCGACTGGAATCGAGAGGGGGAATTATTGGTTGCCACCCGATCCGGCCGACTTCAAGTGCGGAGATGTGTCGATGCCCGGTCTGTCGTGACGTTTGAAGCAGACTTGTCCACACTCGAACCGAATCCTGTCCCGGCTCCTTCCTGGGCAGGGCATTGGTGACCGGTTGCCGGACGCCTGACGTTCCGACACGTCCTTAAAGCGAACGACCCTCGCGCCAATTTGTTGTCTCTATTCCGAGCGTTTCATCGCAAAGCCAGCCTTGTAGGCCTTGTTGACCCTCCTAAAATGTTTGCTAGACTAGCAATTGATGCCGCCGGTGAGTCGATTCGCTTCACGAAGTGGGAACACAGACCGTCGCCGGCTGCGTGTGATGCCGGCCCGTATGCTCAATCACTCGCAATCTGAAAGCGGCAGGAGTTCGGGCGCCTGACATGCACAAGACATTATGCGTCGTGTTTCACGGCTTGTCGATCGTCGGCTGTGTCAGCACGAATCAGATTCCTGTGACCCGGGAAACGACGAATAGTCTCAATAACAAGGAAGTGACAACGACAGCACGAAGCAAGCCGGACTTCTGCGTGGGCGATTTCAGAACCAACGTGTTCCAGCTGTAGGATGCCAACATACGGTTTCGCAGTACAGGAGGCGGCAATGGCGACAAATTTTAATCCGGACAATCGTCGTGCTTATCGAGTGATCGCTGCCATATCATTCGCCCTATTGCTCGGAGGGTGCGGAGGCGGCACGCTGTTCGCGCTGAAAGATCCCGGATATCACATAAAGCCGACCTCGGTTAGTGTGATCACGGGCGGGTCTGAAGAAGCCGACCTCAAACTCGCCGAATACCTCACGAAAGAATTGAAAGAACGGACGACGCTGCAGGTCATCGACCAAGAGGTGGTGAGCAAAGCCGTTCCGAGCTATCCCATCGCCATCAAGACCGTTGAGGAAAACGAGGGTCAGGCGGCTTGGATTGATCCGGCTGAGAAACCGAAGATCGAAAAGATTCAAGCCAGGCTCAAGACCAACTATGTCTTTGTGATCTGGAGCAAGAACATGATGAAGAACACGGTGTGCTCAAATCGAGGCGGGTGCACGAATACCTATTCCGCCGATGTCTACGGCAATATGCTCGAATTCCCGGGCGGGAAGATCATATCGCATACTGCATTCAACGAACGGAACAGCGACAGTGTCCTGCAGCTGTTCCGCGCGAAGGGCTACTATATCGATAAGATGCTCCAGAATTCGGCGGAAGGGATCGTGGACGAGTTCATTAAAGTCACCAACACCGGAAGGTCTAAATAAGAGGAGCAGCTATCATGATGCGGCGTACACTCAGACGGTCCTGTCTGGCGGTCGGCATCGTCCTCCTGCTGAGCGGATGCGCCACGTTTCAACTGACGCACGAGCCCTTCCACCCGAAAGGAAAGAAACTGGCCGTCATCGCCGGATTGACCAACCCTGGTTCACTCCATGCCGCCCAGGCGCTGGCCGATGAACTGGCCAAGAGCAGCCGGTTCCAGATTACGCCGCTCAAGCAGGTTGCGCAGTCGATTCCAAACTATCCCCAGTTGGTGAAGGGTCCGTATCACTCGGCGTATTTCGAGATCGATGTGGATTACGGAAAGACCGACCTCGCCCGGGTGAGAGAATTACAGCACCGACTCGGCGTGGACTATCTGTACGTGCTGTGGGCTCCGGCCACGGTGTCCCACGGCAGCGGCGGATTGTTCTTCAAAAACTATCCGCTGATGCAGGTGGTCGCCCAGCTGTTCGAAACTCCTGACAGCCGGGAAGTCGGGCGGGGCCAGTACGCCGTGCGGGTCGAGGAGAAGACCCATGAGATTTTGCGCGACGACATGCAGCGTGTAGCGAAAGAGCTGGCCGAAAAGACGAGCACGCTGAAGTGACGCTCTCCGGGCATCATCCTTGCCAAGCGATCCTGCAAGCCGCCAATCGTATCAATTGATCGAAGGCCGGGGTTGCAGCTTCGATCGAAACTTGTCCACCCGATCGGCGATGAAACCAAATTTCGATTTCTGCGGATAGGGGAATCGATAGGCGACAGGCTCCTCTTGTGGTGGCAAATGTTTCATATCCCGATACACGTTCACCGGAGCCGAATCGGCGGCAAGGCGAAACATGGAGCGATAGCCAAGGCCGCAGCCCGTGATATTGAGTAGCTCGCCGAACCCGTTTTGAGAGGCCCGCTGGATCGCTCGCGAGCCGATGGAACGAAAGGAATAAAATTGTCCCTTGGCCCACTTGTGTCCCCAATACAACTGCTCCACGGTCATTCTGGCCGGCTTATAGACCACATGCTCTCCGGTGTACGAGGTCCAGTTCTCGGTGAGAATCCGACCGGCGGCCTTGAGTTCCGCAAACTGCCTTGTTCCTGGATAGGGCGTCATAATGCGCCAGAGTGCCCCGGCCAGCCCCATGCGAGTCGCCCACTCGGCGGTCCGCTCGAAGTCGTAGACGGTTTCGTGATCTAAGCCGCAGATAAATCCCGCATGGATATCGATCCCATGGTCATGGATGCGGCGGATCATCTCTTCATACAGCTTCGCGGAATTTTGCTTGTCCACGGACCTGAGTGAATCCTGGTTGATGGATTCGAGACCCATGAACATCGCGGAACATCCGGACTCTCTCAAGGTCTTGAGCAATTCCGGATGGTGGGCGATGTAGGTGGCGCTCATTTGACTCATCCATTTCTTCTTAAGCGGCTTCATCGCCTCGCATAGTTCTCTTGTGTACGCCGGATCGGACAGCAAGTCGTCGTCCCAAAACATCACCATCGGCCCGGTCATCTTTTCGACCAGTTTGACGACGTCGGCCGGTGGTTTCTTCCGGAATCCGTACCGGCCACCGCCCAGTGCCAGATGAATGGAACAGAAGGTACAGCGGTAATTGCATCCGCGTGTGGCCGTGAGTGCATCGCGGAACATATAGCCTTGCGGCAAGAGGTCCCAGCGAGGAGGCTTGGCATCCCACTGTTCGACCATGTGCGGCATGTCGTATCGCGGCTTCAATTGTCCCTTCTTAAAGTCTTCCAGGAGCCGCGGAACCGTCAATTCTCCTTCTCCCACGACGATGGCATCCGCATGTTTGATAGCCTCATCCGGGAGCGTCGAGGGGTGAATGCCGCCGAGCACCACCTTCGCGCCGCGCTCGCGGAAGAGCCGCGCAACTTCATAGGCCCGAACGGCCACCACTGTCGTCACAGTAATGAACACGAGATCGAAGTCACGGGAGAAATCCAATGGTCCGACGATTTCGTCTTGGATCTCGATGTCCCATTCATCGTCAGGGATTAATGCGGCAAGGGTAGGGAGATTCAAATTCGGCGTGCGAAACAGTTTCCAGACCGAATCCCACTTCTGATCCTCGGGATGGGGAATCACGAGACCGATCTTGTGTCGTCCCATAGCTCTTCTCCTCCGTGTGATCGCGTCAGGTAATGAGTGTGTTGTCTTCGGGTATCTCCTTTTGATGGACCGAGGCTAGCGCCTTTCTGTCCTTCCGCCCCTCGTGTAGAGATGCATAGGACTGCCGGGCCAATACAGATTGCCGACATCGTATCGTTGATTCATCGGATCTGGCGAATAGGGACTTCCGTAACGACCGAAGGGGTCGTTGAGCCACTCGGGCTCGTAGATTTCTTGGCGCAATCGGTTCTGGCCATACGAAGACGATGTTCTGAACGGCTCAAAGTTCGTGGCTGATGCAGGACTATAGGGGTTGCCGTACGGCCACAACTGTTCGAGGGAGGACTCATCGAGGGCACCGATCTGGTCGTCGGTATCTTCTGCCTCGTTCGGATCGGCAGGATCAGCCGCAGCCGGTGGATAAACCGCATCGGTCGTGCTGGCGCTTGGGGCGGCGGCCCAGGCATAGAAAGGAAAACAGGTGAGGATGCAGGCGAGGAAGAGTCTCATCATGCATTGTCCTGATGGACCGATGACAGCCTAAACTCTTCGAGGGAGGAGATCAAGAGGCGCGAGCAATGGTCGATCAAGGATCTTGATACGCTTAGCGCAGTTCCTGTCACAATACGTGGTTTGTTCTGCCGGGTCGGCCGACTCTTGTGCCGGGCAGGATCACAAGCTTCCCTCCCGGTTTGACCAAGCCTTTGCCTGTAAGTCGTCGTTCCACCTCACCCCAGGTGCATCAGTCTGTTCAAACTTGGGCTCCTGCCCGAAAGCATACAGCCGTACTGCGAAGATGCACGGGTCATTACGGAAGGAACTGCGTGGTTTGGTTCAGGCTTGACATCGAGTTTGAGAAGGTTCAAGAAACATAGGACATGGCTAGGGTGAACATGCCGCCTCCAGTCGACCCATTGAATTTTGTGACGCTTGAAGGACTGCTTCTCTACGGGGACGCACTCACACGTCTGCCTCGGATCGGCGAGTTGACCCTTCCTCCGCCACTGCCGACACGATCGGACCGGTTGGAGCGGGCCAGGACTGCGACATCAGAAATCCTGTCGCTGGTTCAGCGTGCCCGCCAAGGATTCGCGAATGCCTCCGAATATCGTGCCGCCAGGCAATCGGTGATCGATCACGCCTGTGGGGGTGACCCCCTGGTGTTTTATGCGGCGTGGAACTGCTTGGCGGCGGGTGGAGAACTTGCGCCGCTCTTTCGTGCGGCGATCGGACACTGTCAGAAGCCTCTCGTTCGGCGGCCTGTGGCGATTGTGTCACGCGCGCAGCTCACGCCGGAGCTTGCGGAAGGACGGATTGTTCTTGATCTCGGCGATGACCGTTTTTGGCTGTTGCCTCGGGATCTGACTGAGCGGGCCTTGCTGTTCGCGATGAGACATGGAGTGTCGCAGGTGGAGAGCAAGACCCACCGAGTCGGATGCCGGCTCGCCAATGTGCTGGACCGGGACCGGGGATTCGCCAAGGCGGATGCCGTCGGTCTGGCATTGGCCAAAATTATCGGAGTCGTGGGCCGGCAGTTGGACTATCTGCACGTGCGCAATTATTTGGACCCAGGGGCGTTCGTCCAACTTGTCAGTCGAAGCCCCAATACCACTCAGCTCTGCCAACGAGTGTCGGCCGCCATTCTAACGGGGAAAGCAGATTTCGATCCACCACAGATCGCTGACGCATTGGACTCTCAGGATTTTGGATGGGTGACGGGGATCGAGAAATCCGCAGAAGCGGAGGCCGCGGCGCACGCATTCGGAGTCGACGTGAAGACGGCCAAGAAGCTGATCAAGCATCCGCTCTATTGCTATCCGGGGGGCAATTCATTTTTCGATACCTACGTCACTGTCGTGGATGGGGTGCATCGTCTCGCGGATACTCATCGCGGTTCTGTGTCCTGCCTCTACACGCATAGTTCGACGTTGCGGGCCCTGGTGATCTTTCTGGACCCCCGCCCGTTCACCGAGGCCTTCTCCGAGTTCGGCGAGTATAAAGAGGGACAGGACAATGTCGTGCTCCTGACCTATGAGAACGGGCAGATCTCCGGCTATTCGACGGCAGTCGGTCTGTCGGAACGTGAGCGGGTGGAACGGGATGCTTGGGTGTCGGTAGAGCGTCAGCGACGGGATCGTGTGACATTGAAGCCGCGACAGGTAAAACAACTGGTGGCGCTCGTGTCGGGTGGGGACTTTGCGGGTGCCGGGGCGGCGCTGAAAGAATTTCGAGTTGCCGGAAACCGGTTCGGTTTGGATGTCTATTTTGTGCGGCACGGATTTCTGGGATTGGCCAACAACTGGATTGAAAAGGTTTCTGAGCAGGACACGCGCATGCTGGGCAGCCGGCCGAGCAGTCCGATCGGCAGCAGCCGGTTTGAGGACTTCAAGGACGAACAGGTGCAGCAAGCGGCGGTCCGCAATCTCGAGCCGTATCTGCGGGACGGCGCGCTCGTGGTGCTGGGGGGGGATGGAAGCCTGCGCGGGGCGCGCGCGATGTATGAGATGTTCGGCGTTCAGGTCACCGGCATCCCCGGCACGATCGACAACAATATCGGCGGGACGACCTCATTGGGATTCCACTCGGCCATTCGACTGGCGGATCAGTCGATTGAGTCGTTGAAGGCGACAAGCTCCGCGATGGGCAGTATCTTTTTCGTAGAACTGATGGGGGCGGGATCCGGCCATCTGGCCTTGGCCTGCGCGTATCAAGCCAGAGCCGAGGGAGTCCTCGTCAATGAGCATCCGGATCCGGATGGCTACATCGATGACGTGATTCTTGGAACTCTGAAGCGGTCCTTGGGTGTGCCCAACAAGAGCCATCTATTCATCGTCGCCGAGCGAACACCGCATCGGCATCATCCTGAGGGTGGTGTTCACGGATTACCAGACTATGTGGCCCGTGAAATTTCAAAGTGGCCTCAGGTGTATCCTCGGCCTGGTCACTATCCGCTCACTCCCGCCACGAAAACCACGATTCTCGGGCATACGCTCCGGGGCGCCTCACCTGCGCCGGAAGACAAGGCGATCGCGCAGCACTTGGCGTATGAAACCGTCAAGCGGTTGGTGGAACGACCCGAAGACATCGTCGGAAGCATCGCAGCCTTTCGCGATCCGGGGCACATCGAAACGATACCGCTGCACGCGCTGACTTCCAAGCCATTCGATTGGGAAGCCTTTTCGCGCATGCATGGTCGGGACAGCCCGTCAAACGATGGCCGGGGATACGCCGTTGACATTTCTTCGCCGGACACATAAGGTCAATGATCACTGTGCGGAAATAGTTTCCAAGTCTGGAGGGGTGCGCATGCAGATTCAGGTCCATACCGACAACCACATCACAGGACGCGAAGATGTCGTGCGTCTTGTCCATGCCAGCGTGGAGGGCACGATATCCCGATTCTCCGATCGGATTACACGGGTAGAGGCCCATCTCAGCGATACGAACGGACATAAATCGAAGGGCGACGATTTTCGATGCGTGCTTGAAGCGAGATTGGCCGGCCTTCAGCCCATCGTAGTGAGCCATCAGGGGCCGACCATCGAGCTCGCCGTTGCAGAAGCGGCGGAGAAGTTGGAACGGTCGATCGAGAGCAAACTGGGGCGAATTCATGATCGGGTGCCGGCGCCGGAACAGGAACCGTGATACTACGGATGGAGGATATTGCAGGCGGGTCGGAGCTATCCTACTTCATGAAGCTTAATCAAATTGGTCCCGCCGGGATGGCCCACTCTCGTCCCGGATAGAATGACAATCTTTTCTCCTGCCCTGACCAGGCCTTCCACTTTCAAGCGGTGCTCAGCCTCAGTGACTCGCGCATCAGTCTGCTCGATTTGCGGCACCGTGTAGGGACGAACCCCCCAATAGAGCGCCATCCGCTGCCGGACCGGCTCAAATGGTGTAAAGGCGATGATCGGCGGAGCCGGTCGTTGCTTGGAAATCAATCGAGCCGTCGTCCCCTGTTCGCTGAAGGCCACGATTGCACGTGCGGAAATAGCTTTGGCGGCAGAAGATGCCGCCGTGCAGATGGCTTCAGGAAAGGGAAGGTGTTCCATATCCGTATGGCGTTTGGGCAGGATGTTCGGTTCAGCGGCTCCTTCCGCTGCGCGAACGATGCGATCCATGACACGAACGGTTTCGATCGGATATGCGCCAACGGCTGTTTCAGCGGACAGCATCACCGCATCGGTGCCGTCGAATACCGCGTTGGCGACATCCGAAGCTTCAGCTCTGGTCGGACGCAATGCCTGGGTCATCGATTCCAGCATCTGTGTCGCCGTGATGACAAGACGGCGCCGGCGGTTCGCTTCTGCGATGATGCGTTTCTGTAACACAGGTACTGCTTCAGGCCCCATCTCGACGCCAAGATCGCCACGCGCGACCATCACCCCGTCTGCCTGTTCCAGGATCGCATCCAAGGCCGTGATAGCCTCAGCCCGTTCGATTTTCGCGATGATGGGCTGAGTACCGCCGCATTGCACAAGCCATGTGCGCGCCGCCACGATGTCTTCAGGTCCTCGGACGAACGACAACGCCACATAATCGACTCCCTGTGAGACGCCGAATCGGATGTCCTCCCGGTCTTTGTCGGTCAGCGTGGGGGCGCTGACATCCGTGCCAGGCAGATTGATTCCTTTGTGTGACGAAATCTTTCCCCCAGTTGCAACGGTGCAGTCGATGGACTCATCGGAAATGCGGTCGGCGATGAGTTCGATCAGTCCATCGTTGATCAAAATCCTGGCGCCCGGCAGGAGGTCACGCGTGAGGGCCGGATAGACAACCGGAATGACTGGAACAGAAGAGGGGACGAGGGGTTGGGTCAGGGCAAGGGAATGTGGGCCGGTTTCATCTCCTGATCGAGTAGATACGATCTGTACGCACACCGACTGGCCGGCTCGTACCTCAATGCCCCCGTCCGGCAATTTGCCTACTCGTATCCTGGGGCCCTGGACATCTTGGATGATGGCGACCGCCACCCGTTGCCGTGCTGCCGCCTGGCGAATCGCTGAAATGGCAGCGGCATGGGACTCATGCGTGCCATGAGAGAAATTCAGCCGTGCTGCATTCATGCCGCTTTCGATGAGCTGTTCAAGCATCGATGGCGATGCCGTCGCAGGCCCGATGGTGCAGACAATCTTCGCTTTACGCATGGTGGGGCAGAGTAACACAGAATGATCGCGCACCATAGCCGACTCTTTCCTGTAAGGACTCTTGGCTGGCTCAGACCAACCGGCATGGACAGGAGGTGCGCGGTGGGGACAAGGATCTATTGGGCGATTCGCCACATGCAACAAGCCAAACAGGACTGGTATCTTCGGGTCAAGTGCTGGTGGCTTTGCCAACAAGTGGAGTTTGTAGAGTGGCAGATGCAATACGGAGTGGCGTCTCAGCCGCCGTACAGAGTTGCGGCCCCAGTCACAGGGGCTGAGAGACAAGGGCTGGCGGTTCATGCAGGCGCTGCCTGAGGCGCGTCGTGACCATTGTGCCAAGCTGAATTATCGTAACATCACTTTCTGCATTTTAGACTGCCACTGCATGGCTAGATCATCGTGTCATTCATCAACCGTCATTGATCATTCCTGAAGCATGTCTAGGCGGCATGCACGTATCCTCCGATACTTGTGCTGTCCGCCATATGTTTCCCGAACGTATGTAAGGACTGGGGCATCCACACGACAGACGTGCAGAAGCGGATGATCCAAGAAGAAGCACGATCAGCGCCGCAGATCGTTCACACAACAAGGAGGGTGTTTATGAGGACGCAGAGGATGTTCAAGCTCGGATTGTTATCGATGGTCGCCGCAACGGGATTGTTCATGGCATCGAACAGTTTCGCGGCCGATGCTCACATCACGAGCAAGTTCGAGGGTGTAAAAGCGAACAGCGGAACGGCGACGCATGGCCGGTCCGGAAACAACGATACGCTGACCTGGTCGGAGGAGTTCAAGATTCCCGACACGCCCGCGCCGCATTGGCAGGTAGTCGATACCAGGGGCAACGTGTATCTCTTGAATCGCCTTGTCATCAAGGGTGACAAGCAGAACCGGACGATTACCTTGCCGGTGCAGATCAACGACGTGGCCAAGGTCCAAATCTGGTGTGCGTATGCGGAAGTATTGCTCGGCGAAGCGTCGTTTCCCAAGCCGGTCCTAACCGCTTCGGGCGAAGCGCGTGGCAACGGTATGAAAGCCGACAGCGGCATGAAGCATGACAGCATGGCGATGAGCCGTTGATTGCACAGCTGAAACGACACTGAGGAGATGTCATGGCATCTCCTCAGTGCGTTGTATGATCCTTCAAGATAGCTGGAGCGCGATCAAGAATTTAGCCGAATAACCATCGAGCTCAATGGTGGGTGCCAGCATCAATCGATCGCCGCCCCGCCTAAAAATCCAGTCCTGCCGGTTTCGCGTAGTGCGCGGTCCCCGCGCGGCATAGGGTGGAGCGGAGAGCACACGATCTGTGATGGTATCGTCAAAGTACAATTGCGACGTAAAGTCGAAGCTCCGGCTCGCCGATGGGTTAGTGCGTATCTTGAAATGAAGATGCACGGTCCGTCCAGGGTACCAGCCAGGATAGATTGTGACGAATCGAGCCTCGCCCCGCATGTCGGTGATCTGATGACCGCGCAGAAATTTCTGGCCCGTGGTGTTGAACCATGGGTCCTGCACATCGGAATAGACGCCGGTCGCATCGCAATGCCAGATGTCCACTTGAGCACCGGGCAATGGCCCGCAATTTCCGGCGTTGAGCCGCATGACCTGAAAGGTCAGCGTCAGCGGCGTACCCTGTTTGATTTGACCACTGGCAGGATCAGAGCGGATATCGGATCGATGTAATCGTTCGTCGACGAAATACGGCCCTTCCATTTGTTCCGGTCGAACAATACAAGCAGATTCCGCTTCGCCTGCAAATAATCGCCTTGGAATGAGGCCACCTCCCGTCAGCCATAATGCGCCAGTCGTACCGAGAAGTGTTACGACTTGACGGCGGGACAGGACATGCCCTGATGGTTTGTCTGTAGGTTCCATCAATGATTACCTGCGCCTAAGGTGCGGTGAGGGGTTTCGTGGCGGAGGCGGTGGCGGCGAGGATCTTGGAGCGCCGATCGAAGGGCCGAAACGTCCTGAATAGGGGAAGTGTCCATATGGTCTGCCCCAATATCCATAGGGTGCAAGTGGCGCAAGAAATGGGCTCAGAAACAGCGGACTGTCCGGCCTCTGCGCAACGGCTGTATTCCAATTAACGATGTGTTTGGCTTCGAGTACCGGATAGGTGAATTCGCCTTCATCGAGAGGTTTGGTCGTCGAGCCCGTCACCGCACCGATGATGCTGACGGGTGTGCCTGGCGGTAGAGTTGCCGGGTCGACAAACGCACGATGCACAGCTATGAACCGCCCCTTTGAACGAAGGCGGTCCTCTGTTAACGGCCCATTGGGACCGACTGGAAGTTCCAGGATTTCTATTTCGGTCTCCGTTTCAGTCCGTTTCGCCCCAAGGATAATCCCGCCGAGCATAACCACTCGCCCAACGTAGTTTGCAGGAGTCCCCTGTAAATCGACAAACCTGACACTAGAATCAATTTGGGTTGCCAACTCTGATGGCACGCCGAGCAAGCCTGATTCCCGTTGAACTTGATGGAGGGATTCTCCACAAGATACGACGCCGAAGAGTCCTGCCAGCAGGGGAGGGAGCACAGCGCCGCGAAACATAGAGCCTCCGTGTCTAAAAATGGTAGGACAGCCCACCCAGGATATGCTGCGCTCTATAGTTGCCGGCAAAACCGCCATCGGGGCCGAATGCCTGATCGAATTGAAGCGACACGCCCTGATACTTATATTCCGTAAACACGGCCACGTGCGAAGTCAGAAATGCCCTGAGGCCGACCAAGAGGTTCCAGGCCGCTGTCACATCAGTGTCGCTCTGGACGGTTGCAGTATCTCCGATGCGGGCGATTGCCATGCCGATCCCGGCTCCTACATAGGGCTGAAACGTGCGGCCTGGATATCGTGCGATGAAGTTTGCCCCGATCGTGGTGAGTCTTAAATGGACGCCGGGAACTTCATCTAAGGTTGGAGTGCGAGGCAAGCTCTTTATGTGAGGGGTCGTGTGCAGTACTTCTCCCTCGATCCCGAACCAACTATGTCCTGGGAAATAGCCCACCTTGGCGCCATAGGTGATCGAGTTCTGGAGATCAAAGTCTACGAGGGGGCCTGGCAGTCCAGCTTGCGGGCCTGTTCCTCCAATGGTGTTGATTCGATCTGCGAAATTCACACCGGCTGTTCCGGCAAGATACCATTCCGCGATGACGGTTGTGGGTGCGACAACGATCCCAGCGATGAACCAGAGGACCAACAGAGTGGTACGTGCCGGCATCTTTATCTCCGCGATCACGAGCCCTCGATCTGATATGAGGCTGAGTCATCATAACAAGTGCCTGACGCGCTGCACAGAGGCCGTAAGACCGATTAGCGAGGTTGGATCTGCTCCCCAGAGTTTACGAAGATTTCTCCTGTATTTGCCGGCGTGAGGCTGGTGGTCATGGTAGCAGGACGGAAGTGGCATATCATGCCAACATCATGAAAATGCTGAGAATATATGCCTTGCACCACCGAAGTTACATCCAAACCATGCGCATGGACATAGAGTTGATAACCCTAGAAGGGGCAAAACTCGACAGGATACAGTCAGCTGCTACACTTATCGCAATACGATGAAGACCGCCACTGGCCGTACAGATCATCCTTCAAAGGAGCGACTCTATGATCCACACATCATCTAGGCCGTATCAGATGCTTTCTGTCCTGAGTATCGTCATGCTCAGCGTGGCAGTCGCCGCATGCGCCGGGGGAGACTTCGCATCAAAGGATACCGGGGAAGATTCTGTTGCCAAGCAGCAACTTGATGCACAGACGAAGAGTCAACAGACTCAGGCGTATGAAGCGGAGCAATCGAATCTTCTCAACGCCAAACCCCTGCGCGGCCCACAGGATCCCATCTATGTCAATCTTGCGTCCACCGTCCTGGATAAGAAAATGCAGGAAGCGGAAAAGCCCAAGGGGGCAGTCGCGCAGCACATTCGGAAGGAACTCTCGTCCGATCCCGTTATCCAGCTTGTCCCGGGAAACAAGAAGGCGGCATCAATCATCGATGTCACCGTCGCACCAAAGGTCTCGCTGATGGAGATGAAGGGTGTGCATCGCAAGACCGGCAAACCCGGCAAGATGACGGCTGTGGTCATGGAGGCCACCATTACCTCTCAGTCCCCCCCTGCGATTTACACTGTGTACGAATCAGGCCACGTGTTGCAGAATGAAGAAGTCTCGAAACGCTTTGCCCAACAGATTCGGCAGGTAATTCTCGAAAAGGTCGGCCCGCAAATCCCGGCGCATTGATCCGCGCTGTCCTCTTGCTTGGAGTAGCCCTGGCGATCTCGCCGGGGCTGCGCATTCTCAAACCTGCATGACCCGTGTTGATCGTTTCAAATCTCGCAACTTACAATCCGTCGTGCCTCCCGCTTCGATTCTCCTGCGGTTTCGTGCCATAAGCCACCAGCCATACGCCATAGGCTCTTTCAAGCGAGATACGTTCAGTCTTCCTGATCCAGTGCGCGCAGCAATTTTCGCAGGTCCCAGAACGAGAGAATGGGTCTGTTCACTTCAGGGTGGTCCAAGTCGATCTGAATATTATAGAGCGGCAGCGCCAGATTCTTGATCTGAGTCACCTGATACCAGCAATCGTACTTATGTCCCCAGCGGTCGAGATAGCGGAGACGTAGATAGCCATTGCTGACTGGTTGTGTCCGAATCGGCGCCTCGGGGCCCAGCACGATCGACGCTCGTTGTTTCTGGATGCGCGCCCCGCGCGGGTAGACTTTCTTGACCGCAAAGTTTCCATCCCATCCCCCCATATGTAATAGGCAATCGTGCGCCACCCCGCCACCAACGTTTTCGAATTCGGGAAATAGCGTGAGCACGTTTCCGGAATTCATCGCCGACAAATTGGTAATTTTCACATCCGGTTGAAGCGCGCGGAATTCCTTCCTGGTTCGCGCCACGAGCGCATAGAGATAGAACGATACGACGCCTGCGATGACAGCGAACAGGCCCAAGCCGGTCCAGAATAACCAGTCCATAGTGCTCAGAAATCTGATGTTCCGTCCATGGTTGAAACGGAGGCAGGCTACGTTGTGGAGGGCGTCGTGTCAACCAGGTGCGGCCGGAAGGGCGTACTCGTACGCTGTGCAGGTGAGTCGATGTGCCGCAAACGGGTTGCTACACGTCTTGCGTCACGCCGCGCGCCGTGAATCAATGCGGTCCGTCGTCGCGCTCTCGTGTGCAGGGATTGTGGAGCTGCTCTTGCCGCGGCAAGCCGGTTGCTCAAACAGCAGCCTGGCTCCCGGTTTGAAGGTGAGGTAATACCATGTCCATTCCGACATCACGCGGATCCGGTTTCTGAGACCGATCAGGAAAAACACATGAACGATGCACCAGAGCATCCAGGCCAGCAAGCCTGATACATGGATCGGGCCGATTTGGGCCACGGCCCGGGCGCGGCCGATCGTAGCCAGCATGCCGCGATCGTTATAGGCAAACGGGGCGCGTTGATCCGGCAACAGTTGCTGATTGATCAACTGGGCAACATACTGGCCTTCTCCCATGGCCACGGGAGCAATTCCCGGCAAGGGTTTGCCGTCGGGATCCAGGCAATGTGCGGCATCACCGATGACAAAAATCCAGGGTTCATCCGGGATCGACAAATCGGCGTGAACGTTAACTCGACCGCATGAATCTTGGGCAACCTTTAGCGTGTTCAGGAGTGGCGAGGCTTTGTTGCCTGCCGCCCAAATCACATTGGTTGACGGGACCCATTCGCTTCCGACCATGACTCCGTCCGGGCGAACTGCACTCACTGGGTTGTTCAGTTTAACCGTGACGCCCATATGAGCGAGAGCGTCGGCAGCCTTTGCGGATAGTTTGGGATCGAACCCCGGAAGAATACGTGGACCGGCTTCCACGAGGACGATTGAGAGATCTTCCAGGCGCAAATGAGGATAATCCGGCCCCATAGCCCTTCTTCCGATCTCAAGGAGCGAGCCGGCTAATTCGACTCCTGTTGGACCTCCTCCGACGATCACAAAAGTCAGACGGTCTTGCGCGCCGGTTTCGGCCCTCTGCCGTTCCGCCTCCTCGAAAGCGAGCAACATCCGCTCGCGCAGATGGACGGCATCGGCCATGGTCTTGAGTCCAGGGGCCAACGCCTCCCACTCATCATGCCCGAAATAGGCGTGACGCGATCCTGGAGCGACAATCAAAGCATCAAAGGCAATCGGGGCGCTGTCTCGGAGACGGACCACCCGAGCAGTCCGATCAATCGACAGCACGTCATCCATTACCACGCGAACGTGGGGTTGTGAACGGAAGAGTGTGCGCAACGGCCAGGCGATGTCGCTCGGAGACAACGCGGCGGTGGCGACTTGGTAGAGCAACGGTTGAAACACATGGTGATTCGTGCGGTCGATCAGGACGACCTCGACGTCGCGCAAGAAACGCGCAGCCGTCATGCCTCCGAATCCGCCCCCGATAATAACGACGCGTTTCTGAGTCATTGGGTGAAATAAGCTGGTGGCTCAATCAAGAATCTACAGGGCATACATAGGAATGCAATTCAGGCTATTGAGCGAAGAGAAAACTGTCACATGTTTCCTCAAAACCCGCCTAGGCGTCCTCTCTCTCTGTATCGGTAGGTCTCGTACATTCTTGAGCTCTGACAGTAACGTAAGTCTAACAGCTTTGATGGTGGCTTGGGTATTGCTGTATTTGTCCGAACCACTGAGCCGGTCACTATCCAATACAAGCAATGCGGGGCGGCAGGTCTCCTCTGTGTGCCGCGATTCCACGACCTGCCGGTCTTTTCTCCTTTCCTACAGCCAAATTATGTGAGACGCACTGCTCATTCATGTAATAATGTATCACTGCAGCGGGACTATCTCATGGCAAAGAGACAACCATCCGCCTCTCGAGTTCTTATCACGGACACCTCCAAGGATCTGCGCATCGTCATTCCATGTGGCCGGAGCTTGTTTGTCATTTGTTTTGTGGGGTTTTGGATCTGCTGCTGGGCGGTGGCCGAAGTCATGGTCCCCGCCCAGTTTCTTCACAGCGATGAACCGTCAGAGGGTCGGTCATTGATGTTGGCATGGCTTGCGGTGTGGACGGTCGGCGGGGTGATGGCCATCTACGCCTGGTTATGGCAGGTGATGGGGAAGGAGATTGTCACGGTGCGGGGACACACATTCACAACTCGCCGCGATATTGGAGGATTCGGTTTTGACAAAGAATACAATCTCGTACAGATCTGTAATCTGCGCGCTGAGCCAGTCAGATTCAGTCCGCTGAATGTTTCGGCGGCACTGCAATTATGGGGAATCGGTGGCGGGGTGATTGCCTTTGACTATGGAGCTAGAACCTATCGATTGGGGGCAGGCTTAGACGAAACAGAAGCCAACCAAGCCGTGACGGCCATCAAGAAACGTTACCGCATCCCAGAAAGCAAGACGACCTAATCCAGTTCACCTCGCCGGAGCAGAGAGAATCTGCGCCCTTGATTGTCAGGGGGATAAGATTCAATTTCTCGAACGGGGTGGCTGCTGATGAATGTAGTAACGCAGGTTGAAGAGTCCGCGTGCCAGAGCCGATCATTCAAGTAAGCCTCGCGGTGTGAAGCTGGTTGGTTCGAGTCCTACGGCACATCATTGCTAATGGTCTGACTGGCTGCAACCTCTGAGGTAGGTGTGGTCTCAATTGACCAGTTTGTCGGGGAGAGTCACGCGAGCATCCGCCTCCTGTAAGACAACATCCTCCCTCTCGACATAGATCCATGCCAGCCCACTACGATGTCATCATTATCGGCACCGGCCCAGGGGGAGGGACGCTGGCCTATGCGCTCGCCCCGTCGGGGAAGAAGGTCCTCCTATTGGAGCGAGGCGGCTATCTGCCACGTGAGAAGGACAACTGGAATTCTAAGGCGGTCTTTATCGAGAGTCGCTATAAAGCCAAGGAAACGTGGAAGGATACCCACGGCACCACGTTTCACCCCGGTATCCACTACAACGTGGGTGGCAATTCCAAAGTCTATGGCGCGGCGCTGCTGCGGATGCGCGCGCAGGACTTTGGTGAAGTAAAACATCACGGCGGCATTTCGCCGGAATGGCCGATTGCCTACGACGACCTCGAGCCCTATTACAGCCAGGCTGAGCACCTCTACCACGTGCACGGCAATCGGGGTGAAGATCCAACGGAACCGAAAGCCAGCGCACCGTACAAGTATCCGGCCCTCTCACACGAGCCTCGCATTCAGGAACTGCACGATGACTGGCAGAAGTGCGGATACAGGCCCTTTCATCTGCCGGTCGGCGTCATGCTGAACGAGCAGCAACCGGAAAAAGGCGCCTGTATTCGCTGCAACACCTGCGATCGCTTTCCCTGTTTGCTGAATGCCAAGGCTGATTCGCAAGTGGTCTGTGTGGACCCGGCATTGCAGTACCCAAATGTCACGATGTTGACCAACGCACTGGTTACCAGATTGGAGACGAATGTTTCAGGGCGAGAAGTCACAGGCGTGGTCGTGAAGCGCAACGGGCACACGGAAACGTATCAGGCTGATATCGTCGTGGTCTCGTGCGGGGCGATCAATTCAGCAGCGTTGCTGCTTAAGTCCGCGAACGACAGACACCCAAACGGCCTGGCGAACTCCTCCAATATGGTAGGCCGGCATTACATGTGCCACAACAATTCGGCCATGCTCGCGATCTCCAAGCGGCCGAACCCAACCGTTTTCCAAAAGACGATCGGCCTGAATGATTTCTACTTTTCCTCGGCTGACTGGGACTATCCGATGGGCCACATCTCGATGATTGGCAAGCAGGACTTCGAAATGCTCAAGCTCGGCGCACCTCCATTTGCGCCGGGATTGGCGCTCGATGTGGTGGCGAAACATTCACTCGATTTTTGGATGACATCGGAAGATCTGCCCGATCCGAACAACCGGGTACACGTCGATAAGGACGGAGACATTACGCTGGCCTATACCGAGAATAATCTGGAAGCGCATCAGCGACTGGCGGCCAAGCTCAAGAGCATGCTCAATTATCTGGGCTGTGAAGGCCATTTGCTGCCGACGCACCTCTATTTCGGGAAGAAAATTCCCATCGCGGGGACCGCGCACCAATGTGGCACCGTCCGCTTTGGTCGTGACCCCAGGACCAGCGTGTTGGACGTGCATTGCAAGGCCCATGATCTGGACAATCTGTACGTCGTCGATGCCAGCTTCTTTGTCTCCAGCTCGGCTGTGAATCCTTCCCTGACGATCATCGCCAACGCCTTACGAGTGGGAGACCATCTCCTCTCAAGGCTTGCGTGATGGAAAGCCTGATGACCACACCTCTCAAAGCACGGTGGATTCAGGCCGTTGTCCTGTTCTCAGCACTCAGCATGCACTACTCAGCTCTAGGAGCGGCAGAACCACCTGTTGCTGTCCAATCCATCGCCTCAGTCGGTTTCACCGTATCCGACATGGAGCGGTCAGTGACCTTCTACCGAGAGGTGCTGACATTCAAGCCGGTGAGCGATGTCGAGGTCGATGGGCCGGAATACGATCAACTGTACGGATGTTTCGGCGTAAGGGCGCGTGTTGTCCGAATGCGACTCGGCGAGCAGCAGATCGAACTCACGCAGTTTATCTCGCCTCCGGATCTGCGGCCCATCCCAGTCCCTTCCTCTAGTCACGATCTTTGGTTGCAGCACTTCGCCATCGTCGTACGCGATATGGATGCAGTCTGGGCACAACTGCGGAAACACCATGTTCGCCAGATCTCTCCGAGACCTCAGACGATTCCCCTGTCCAACCAGGTGGCCGCCGGCATTAAGGCGATCAAGTTTCGCGATCCTGACGGGCATAACCTCGAACTACTCTGGTTCCCGGTAGGCAAGGGGAATCCTGTCTGGAAGAGGGGAGGGGCAGACCTGTTCCTGGGGATCGACCACACGGCCGTGACGGTACGAAGCACCGAGAACAGCCTCAAGTTCTATCGCGATCTGCTCGGTCTTACGGTCGCAGACGGGACGTTGAATATGGGCGCGGAACAGGAACATCTCGACAGTTTGCCTGGCGCACGCGTGCGTGTGACTGCTCTGACATCGACCATAGGCCCACTCGGTGTGGAGTTCTTGGAGTATGAGCGACCAACGGCAGGTCGGCCCTTTCCAGCTGATTCCCATCCGACTGATCTCTGGCATTGGCAAACGACGATGATTGTGCCGGATGTGGAGATAGCTGCTGCCCAGGTGCATGGGATGGCACCAATGATTTCCGCCGGTGTTGTCACGTTACCGGACAAGAGTTTGGGATTCACAAAGGGAATGGTTATCCGCGATCCTGATGGGCATGCGATTCAACTTGTGTCACCATGACCGCGGCCACGATCACGGCCATCGGGGCCCCACGCAGTATGACGACTTGGATCAAACTCGGGCTGGCCGCGGTCGTGATCGGTACCCTCTGCTGGGGGCTGTCTTCGGTCGATTACGAGCGGTATCTCTCCCCGACTGTGCTGATTGACTGGCTGCGCGATGCCGGGCCACTGGCTCCGCTGTTGTTGATCGGCAGCATGGTCTGTGCCGTCGTCATTCCTCCGATCCCGAGTGTGCCGCTGGATCTTGCCGCAGGGGCGGTCTTTGGCCCGTTCTATGGTGCCCTCTATGCGGTGATTGGAGCGGAGATTGGAGCCATCGGCTGTTTTCTGCTCGAACGCGTGTTGGGTCGTGATGCCCTTTCCAAACTGCTCAAGGTTGAAACAGTTTTCTGCCAAAGGTGCACGGATCACCAATTGATGGGATTAGTGTTTTTTGCAAGGCTGCTCCCAATCTTTTCGTTTGATGTCGTGAGTTATGGAGCAGGGCTGACGAAAATCTCCCTGAAGACTTTTGCCCTGGCCGCGCTATTCGGCATGGCTCCGCCCACTTTTGCCTTCACATATTTGGGGAGTAGCGTTATCAGCGTCCAGTGGCCGTTGATTCTCGCAGGGATGATAATGGTTACTTTCTTCCTCGCGGCACCAAAGATCCTCATGAATTATCGAGAGAGCCGTGTGGCACGGCTCCTTCTTGGACCGCCACCTCCTCTGAGTGAACTTCAACCGGCCAGCCGGTCCATACCGTCCTCCTGTGCGGGATGCGAAAACTCCGTTCCAGGCGCCTGATCGTGAACGCTGACTTCGTGTCGGCCCCCAACCGTTCGCGTTGCCAGGGTTTCCTCTCCAGTGCTAGACTCTGACACTCGGAGTCCTTCCTCGGCTATTCCATTGTTGGGTGAAGAGGATGCCCTCTCCTGAACAGCAACCCGGTCCCTTACCGGTGCCTGCGCTCGATGAGCGGGCAGAGACCGGGGCGATTCTCCGCCAGATTCTCGAAGGCTTGGAGGCGAGGGTCGGCGAGCAGTTTTTTTCGTCCCTGGTGCAACAGCTGGCCGCCGCTCTCGGTGTGGATTACGCCTATATCTCCGAACTTAACGAAGCGGGTGATCGGTTCCGCTCCAAAGCCGGTTGGGGCAAAGGACAGCCACTCCCGCCGTTTGACGTGCCGGCGCATGGCCCCTGTGAAACGGTGTTGACGCGACAATGCGTCCATCATTCCGATCAGCTTCGGGCGCTCTATCCGCAGATCCCGATCATTCAGGAGATAAAGGCTGAGAGCTATTGCGGAGTGCCGATCGTGGATTCCAGCGACCGGGTCGTCGGGCATCTGGCCATCATGGATTCCAAGCCCATGCCGGATCACGTTCGTGCCTTGTCGATCCTCGGCATTTGTGCCATGCGGGCATCGGCGGAGTTCGACCGGCTTCGGTATGAGCAGGCCTTGCGGAAAAGCGACCTTATGCTCCGCAAGATCGATGAAGGAACGGCGGCAGTCACTGGCTCGGCCTTCTTCCCATCTCTCGTCAAGAGTTTGGCCGAGGCGCTTCAGACACGGTATGCCTTCGTCTCCAAGTTCGTGGAGGGGACTCGCACGCGCGTGCGGACATTGGCCTTTTGGAAAGGTGATGGCTTCCTCGATAGTTTCGAGTATGACCTTCCTCACACGCCTTGTGAACGTGTCTTGTCCGGGGAGGTCTGCTTGTTTCCAGAAAAGGTGCAGGATCTCTTTCCGGACCACCGGGAAGATCTCGCGAAGCTGGGCGTCGAGAGCTACCTGGCGATTCCGGTGTTCGACCGATCCGGCACGGTGATGGGGCATCTGGCCGTGATGGATACGAAGCCCATGCGCGACGATCCGCGCGTCTTGTCCGTCTTCAAGATCTTCGGGGTCCGGGTCGGCGCGGAATTGGAACGATTACAGATGGAATCTCAATTGAAAGTAAACGAGCAGCAGTTGCGCGATTTGTTCGACGAGGCGCCGATCGCCTATGTGAACGAGGGGCTCGATTCGAAATTCATCCGCGCGAACAAGGTCGCACTCAACACTCTTGGTCTGACGCTGGAGCAGGTGGAGGGGACGTATGGGAAGACCTTGATCCCCGATACCTCGGATGCACAACGGCGACTGAAAGAAGCGTTCGACTCAATCGGGAAGGGCATCGATACCAAAGGTGTGGTCCTGGAACTGCGCCGAAAAGACAACGGCAAGCCGCTGTGGATCCGATGGTGGTCGCGGCCTGATCCCGCCGGTGCCTATACCCGGACGATGTTCATCGACATCACCGAACAAGTGCTGATGGAGCAAGAGAAGGTCCGGCTGGAAGCGCAGGCCGTATATCTGCAGGAAGAAATCAAGGGAACGCACAACTTCGAAGAACTGATCGGTTCATCTACCTCGCTCAAGAAGGTATTGAAGAATGTCGAACGAGTGGCTCCAACCGACTCCACGGTGCTGATTACCGGTGAAACCGGAACGGGGAAGGAACTGATCGCTCGGGCGATTCACAACTTGAGCCCGCGAAAGGGGAGGCCGTTGGTCAAGGTGAATTGTGCGGCCATTCCGGGCGGGTTGATTGAAAGCGAACTCTTTGGGCATGAGAAGGGCGCCTTCACCGGAGCACTGATGAAAAAGATTGGCCGGTTCGAGGTGGCGGACAAGGGCACGATCTTTCTGGACGAGATCGGTGAACTGCCGCTGGATTTGCAGTCAAAGCTCTTGCGTGTGCTGCAAGAAGGTGAATTCGAGCGTGTGGGGGGTACACAGACGTTCAAAGTGAATGTCCGTGTCATCGCCGCGACGAATCGGAATCTCGATCAACTCTCGAAGTCTGGTCAGTATCGGCCAGATCTGTATTACCGTCTGAACGTTTTTCCCGTTCATCTTCCTCCGTTGCGGGAGCGTGAGGGCGACATCCCGCTGCTGGCACAGTATTTCGTCCAGAAGTGTTCGGCCAACCTCGGCAAGAAGATCACCCGTATTCCCGAACGAATGCTCGGTGCGCTGCAACGCTACCAATGGCCTGGCAATATCCGGGAGCTGGAGCATGTCATCGAGCGGGCGGTGATCTTGAGCGAAGGGCCTCAGTTGGAGCCGATCGAGTGGTTGACACCAGCCAGCGGCAAGCCTTCCGGCAGTGAGCAAGTTCTGACACTCGAAGAAATGGAACGGCAGCATATCGTCGATGTGCTGGAACAGACCAATTGGCGTGTCAGCGGCGAGAAGGGTGCCGCCAAGATCCTCGGTCTCAATGCGACAACCCTCGAAGCCCGGATGAAGAAACTCGGCATTGAACGACAAAAACGTGAAGTGTGAAGCGTCGCTCGTGAATCGCGGCCATCGTAGATAGACCGCTCATTCCTTCAAGTGTTTTCTCTTTCCTGCCATAAGCGATGGGCCATCGGCCATTAGCTCTTATCTTCTCGAAACTTCCCAACTAATTGGGACGATCCCAAAATATTGGGACTTATCCCATGCCTTGTCAGGCTGCCGCCTGTCTGATCTGGAATCCGCTTCATTTTCCACATCAACGACTTACACCGTTCTGATCACATGACTCTCGTGCTGGCATTGCGATTGCTGAATAGCATGGCATCCGCAGGTTGCACAGCGCAGAAAGGGGACGGCGATGCTGAAGATCACCAAGATTCAAGAAAGCGCGCACGATGTCCTTCTCAAACTGGAAGGCAAAGTCACGGATCAGTGGGCGGCGCTGCTTGATGGGGAGTGCCGGTCCATTCTCCGGCAGAAGAAAAACGTGATTCTGGAATGTTCCCGGTTGGATTACGTGGATAGCAGGGGCGTGGAGGTCTTCAACAACTTCCCGCGCAAACAAGTCACCCTTATGAGCGCTCCTCGTTTCGTCGTGGAGCTGCTTCACGTTGGAGGAGGCCGATCATGAATGCAGCCGCTACGACCCGCAGTGAGTCAATCGGGCAGTCGCCCCGTGCTCTGTCCAACACCTCGTCCGTTCCGCACCGGTCGTTGCCGAGCGACGAGCAGCGGCTCCTTACGCGACTGCGACAAAGCGATGAGCAGGCCTTCGACGAACTGGTCACCAAGCATCATGGGGCGCTGATTCGCATGGCCATGGGTCATGTGGGAGATCGGGAGGTGGCCGAAGAAGTGGTGCAGGACACCTGGATGGCGGTGATCGAAAGTCTGGACCGATTCGAAGGCCGCTCGTCGCTGCGCACCTGGATCTTCGGCATCATGATCCACAAGGCCAAAGACCGCGGTGTGCGTGAGAAGCGCCACACCACATTCTCAGACTTCGAGACCTTCGATGATGATCGCGAGGAGACCGTCGATCCATCCCGCTTCCACCAATCCGGCGAATGGGCCGGCCATTGGGCCCTTCCGCCACAGCCCTGGGACGAGCAGACCCCTGAGAAGCTGCTTGCCAGTCAACAGGCTGTTAGCGCGATGCATCGGGCCATCGAGGCCCTGCCTTCGACACTGAAGGCGGTGCTCATTCTGCGTGATGTCGAGGGGGTCGAGGCGAAGGACACCTGCGAAATCCTGAAGATCACGGAGACGAACCTCTATGTCCGGCTGCATCGGGCACGGGAGCGGGTGCGCCAGGCGGTAGAGACCTATCTGGAAGGGCCTCATTCTGCGATGTAAGAAACAGCCCGGAGGGAAGACTCACGTCTGAAACATCAAAGTGAGGCATTCCCCATGACTGAGAACAATACCGACGAGCCGACGAGCGAGATCACATGCCGAGAGGTGGCCGAATGGACCTCCGCGTATCTTGATGCACATGCAGGGGAGGATCGAAACCTCCTGATCTCACTGCATTTGGCCGGCTGTGCGGGCTGTGAGGCATACGTAAAGCAAATCGCCTGCGTCCGAGACCTTGTCGGATCGTTGCCTGAGACTGCGATGATACCGACTCTTTCCGACACATTGCGGCAAGCGCTGGCAGCGCGGCGACGTCCGCAGTGAATACATAGCCGTGGTCGTCATGAAAATATACCTGTGCGACGGTGATGCGCTCTGCACGGGCAGAAGAAATGGAAGCCATGAAAGTCATTGTGGTCATAACCAGTGGCATGTTGTTTTTCACCGGCCTTATGCCTGCCGTTGCCGGCCAGTATTTTGAGCGGAACGGTCTCGCGATCGAGGGGTATGATCCTATGGCCTATTTTACGGTGATGAAACCAACCAAAGGGTCGTCGGAATTCCGTGTCGACCATCACGGCTCAACCTTTTATTTTGTTTCAGCCGCTCATCGGGATGCCTTTGCCGCTGATCCGTCTCAGTACGTGCCACAGTACGGTGGGTATTGTGCCTACGGGATGGCCAAGGGCTATACAGCTGCGATCGACCCCGCAGCGTTCACGATTGTGGGCGGCAAGCTCTATCTGAACTATAGCGAGACGGTCCGATCACAATGGCTCTCAGATATTCCTGGTTACATTAGAAAGGCCGATGCCAATTGGCCTGAGGCGAAGAAGCTTGCCGACATTCATGAATGACGAAGGACGACTTGATTTCTCAGTTATGGCATGGTGTCATGACTACTATTCGGTCCGTTATCACCAACCAGGAGGTTCTCGATGAAAAAGCTGTTGTTGGCGTCCGTCGCCGCCATGTGTCTGACTGGAATCAGTGCCCTCTCATTCGCCGATGAGTTGGGAGCATTGAAAGATGAAATGAAGGGCGAAATGCAAAGCGAAATGAAGGCGCAGAAGGACGCGATGAAAGGCGAGATGCAGGGACGCAAAGACGAGATGAAGGGGAAGGTCGACGCGATGAAAGACAAGAAGGACGCGATGAAGGGTGAGATGAAGATGAAAAAGGACGAGATGAAAGCTCAGAAAGATGCAATGAAGGACGACATGAAGGCCAAGAAGGATGCCATGAAGGGCGAGATGAAAGGGATGATGGGGTACTGAAGCAGATCCGCGTCTCCTCTGTTTTCTTTCTCACGGCCTGCGCTCGGCTTGTCCGACCGCAGGCCGTTTCATGTGCTCCCGCCTCGCCAACCGCCGCCTGTAAGAACTCAGCTGCGTTTTCGACCAAGAGCTAAGATCGATAGACGTAGTCTCAAAAGGTGGCATCATGAAATTCTTCGTTCAATCAGGATCGGAACTGCATCGGGGAGTGGAACCAAGGCTGCTCGTGGCGGCACTGCCTCCGGTCGAGTGCGTCTATCGCCATCGCTTGCCGGTGCGGATCAGTCATTGGCTGAATGTTCCTGTCCTGATCATCCTAATCATGAGCGGGCTCCAGATTTTTAACGCGCATCCGGCGCTCTATTGGGGCGATCGGTCCGATCGCGATCGGCCGGTGTTCTCGATCAGGCCTATGCAGACGGAGAGCGGTGAAGTGAGAGGCATCACGACCATTCTTGGTCATCCATTTGATACGACCGGTGTGCTGGGCTACTCCAATGGCATGGGCCGAGGATTCCCCGCCTGGGCGACCGTGCCAGGTGGCAAATGGCTGGCCATGGGGCGGCAATGGCATCTGTTTTTTGCCTGGCTCTTTGTGATCAACGGGCTGATCTTCACGGCCTATGCCTTGGCGAGCCGACATGTCACGCGCGACCTAGCACCAACCGGAAGGGACCTGCGTCGAATCGGCAAGTCAATCAAAGGTCATCTGACCCTTCGACATCCCGCTGGTGATGAAGCGAAGCGGTACAACGTCCTTCAGAAGTTGGCCTATGTCGCCATCTTGTTCATCGTAGCACCGCTAATCGTGCTGACTGGTCTGGCGATGTCACCGACGATCGATGCCGCTGCCCCTTGGTTGCTCACTGCCTTTGGGGGACGCCAGGCGGCGAGGACTATCCACTTCATCGCCTGCTTTTCATTCGTTGGGTTTATCATCGTCCACGTCATTCAGGTAATTCTCGCCGGGTTCTTCAATAATATCCGCTCAATGATCACCGGCTGGTTCGTCATCAAGTCTGATCATCAAGGAGTGAGTCATGAAGCATGAACGAGCGATGGAGCGACGTGGTTTTCTCAAAGGAACATTGGGCGCCGCGAGTCTCTTTGTTCTTTCCGGCTGTGACAACCTTACGCGAAGCGGCTGGTTCCCTTCGATTCTGCAGTCAACCGAGAAACTGACTGAAGCGGTGCAACGCGCTGTGACCCCGAGGAATGCTCTCGCTCGAGAATATAGCGATGCGGATATCTCGGCGATATTTCCGGCCAACGGCAACACCGATCCAGGCACGGATCTCTACTCCGGACATGTTGAGCGGGGCTTTCTGAATGGCTGCTGGAGATCGCCGGCTTGGTTGAAACGCCAAGGAGTTGGTCGTTGGCCGCGCTGAAAGAGTTGCCGTCACGCACACAGACGACTCGCCATGATTGCGTGGAAGGCTGGAGCGCCATCGGAAAATGGACCGGCGTTCCGCTCGGAGATCTGATGCATGAGGTTCACCCCATGCCAACGGCCAAGTTTGCCGTGTTTTATTGTGCCGATGTGGATGATGAAGGCGTGTTCTACTATGAGAGCATTGTGCTGGCCGACTGTTATCACCCGCAAACGATTCTTGCGTATGAACTGAACGGCGCTCCGCTGGATGTGCCTCATGGCGCCCCGCTCCGTCTCCGTTTCGAGCGGCAGCTTGGGTACAAGCAGGCCAAATACGTGATGAGGATCGAGCTCGTCGAATCACTCTTCGGTATCGGCGGAGGAAAGGGCGGGTATTGGGAAGACCAGGGGTATGAATGGTACGCCGGGATCTAGAATGTTGAAACTGAACCGCCAGCTGTATTTATGCTTTTTCGTCCCCTGCGGCATGCATCCATCTGTATGCCTCGCATTCACAGTTGCTCGGGTCTTGCTCAAAAACCAGTTTGAGCATTCTCATCAGTTGAGCGCTGCTCAACATTCTTAGTGGTTGTTTGTCGCCAATCGCCTTGCATCAAGCAGTGCTGGAATACAATCGGACGGTGAGCCAGGTGGAGCCGGAGCTGCTCTTGTTGAACATTGCGCGGGCCTAGTACCATCGACGGTTCATTTCACGGCGGTGTCCAACGTGGCCGCGACGATCGTCATCGGTATGGTCCGGCACAGCGTCGAGCCGCCGACTTCTTGAGGATCAGGTTCGTGTGTGTCCCATCCAGGGATGGCGAGGGCTCGACCATCCTTCCGTCTAATGCCGGCATGGACTTTCTCGACGACCTCTTTGCGTCGTGGAAGAATCACAGCCGGCAGACTTTCTTTGGCAAACACTTTGGCAATTGCTTCGTGAATCCGCCTTCCTGACTCACCACAATACGGTTTTGATTTTGATAGTTATGTGTAAGAAACCCTTTAGACAATCGACTTATCTATATGGAGGCCTGTATGAGACTCATGAGGAAATTCTTCATTGCCAGCGTGGTGCTTATCGCAAGCATGGTTTCAGCGTCAGCCTTTGCTGAGGAGTATAGGTATAGCACGCCGGGGATTAGCGGGTATGACCCGGTAGCGTATTTACCGATGGCAAACCGGTGCGAGGGAGCGGTTATTACGTCACCATCGTTGACGGTGTGACTTACGCCTTCGCCAATGCCGAACATCGAAAGATGTTCGAGGCTAACCCACAGCAATATCTGCCAGCCTACGGCGGCTACTGCGCTTACGGTGTGGCGGTGGGGAAAAAGTTCGTTGCAGACCCTGAGGTGTGGAAGATCGTCCAGGGCAAACTCTATCTGAACCTGGACAAGAGCATTCAGCAGAAATGGGACAAAGACATCCTTGGCTTTATCAGGAAAGCCGATGCGAATTGGATCGAGATCAAGGAGAAAGCAACGTCTGATTTATAAAGAATAATGGGGAAGCCCGCCGCTACGGGAGCGGCGGGCCGTATTTTACTAACCGCGATAGAGAAGATAAGGAAACACAGATGAAACACGGAGCGCTCACAGCATCCGCTCTAATCCTGGCCGCGATAGGCCTGGTAGGAGGAGTAATGGCCATGGAGGAGAAACCCTTTGCGCCCAATGTCGACGTAAATACCGGCGCCATCAGGGTTCCTGAGGGCTACACCGAATGGCCAACGCTCGGCACGTGGGCGCACGCACACACGGGGGAGCAACTCGAGATGATAGGCCCCGGCGTGCACGAGTACCATGTCGTCTACACCCAACCGGAAACCATTGCCTACTATCGCACACATCGTCGGTTTCCGGACGGCGCGGTGCTGGTCAAGGAACTCTTCAATGCCGAGACCCTGGCGATGACTACAGGGCCTGCAGTCGGTCATGGAACGACAATCAAAGGATGGTTCGTATTAATCAGGGACACCAAGGGCCGATACAAAGAATCCCCCCTGTGGGGCGATGGCTGGGCGTGGTCGCTGTTTAATGCCGACGATCCCACACGCACCGTCTCAAAAAACTACAAGACAGATTGTATTCCCTGTCATACGCCTGCGAGAGAGCTGGCCCCGCGCAATGCTGTTGACGCCGACAAATGGATTTACTCGTTCGGATATCCGGTGCTTCGAAAACAGTAGCGCGACGATGGCGTGAAAGGAAAGAGCCCTGGCAAATAATCACAATGGCCATCTGATTTTGACCGTGAGCTGAATTCAGACGCGAATGGTTTTCTGAAAGGGCAAATAGTCACTCTCGAGGAGAGCGGAAATGAATATACGCAAACAATCTTCACAATTGTGGTTGATCGTGCTGCTCTCACTAGCGCTTGGGTTCTTTGCCATTGACGGGCAAGCCCAGAAGCCCACCGCCGACCGCATCAGTCCCGATCAACGCACAACTCGAGTAGCGTACCACACGGTCAATATTGATGGTCTCGACATCTTCTATCGCGAAGCGGGTGATCCGTCGAAGCCTACGATCTTACTGCTGCACGGCTTTCCCGCGTCGTCGCACATGTTCCGCAACCTGATCCCGGCGCTGGCGGACCGATTCCACTTGGTCGCACCGGATTATCCTGGCTTCGGGCAGAGTTCAGCGCCATCGGTAAATGAGTTCAATTATACATTCGATAACCTTGCGGGAGTCATTGACAAATTCACGGACACAATCGGGCTGAAAAACTATAGCTTGTACGTGCAGGATTACGGCGCGCCGGTCGGTTACCGATTGGCGCTCAAGCATCCAGAGAGAGTTACTGCCCTGGTGATACAGAATGGCAACGCCTACGAGGACGGGCTGAAGGACTTCTGGAATCCGATTAAGGCCTATTGGGCCGACGGCTCGCAGCAGCATCGCGAGGCCCTACGTGTAGGGCTTACTCTTGAGGCTACGAAATCCCAATACATTAAGGGTGTCCGTGATGTGTCACGCATCTCCCCCGACACCTGGCTACATGATCAAACGCTGCTCGGCAGGCCAGGCATCGATGAGATCATGCTCGACTTATTCAAGGACTATGGTTCGAACGTTGCACTGTACCCGCAGTTCCAGCAGTTCTTTCGTACACGGCGGCCGCCGACTCTCATCGTGTGGGGACAGAATGATGAGATATTCCCAGCTGATGGCGCGTATGGGTACCTGCACGATCTTCCCAACGCTAAGTTGTACCTTCTCGACACTGGCCACTTTGCACTGGAGGATAAGGGCGATGAAATTGCAATGCTCATGCGCGACTTCCTTGACCGGTGGCTGCCAGGTAAGTGATCGAAACAGTCCTATCGCCGCGTGTTGGCGATTAAGGTCTATGTGAACGTCGCGTATGAATGAACAGGATGTTGAAAACAGCTTCACGCTGCGTTCTGGCATCGCTCAGAAGCTCAAGGTACCAACGCGTACGCCTCGCCTCTTCCCTTGCTGCGGCCTTGCCGGAAGATCGTTTTGAACAACCTGAAAGAAAACGATGGGCGTGGGTGCGCCTGATCGCTGCGTGCCGGAAAACGAGGACCTGCTTCTTATGTAAGATTCAACCTTCTTGTCCGACTGATTGTTATGCATCCTTTATCAGGTGTTGTAATGAAGAAACTCGTGAGCCATCAGTTTCTGACACTTCTGTTGGCGGTAGTCTTTGCTGCACCGGCCTTAGCCGGTGACTATTTCGAGCGAGACGGGGTGGCAATTGGCGGCTACGATCCGGTTGCGTATTTCACTGAACACAAACCGGTCAAGGGATTGCCGGAGTTTCAATCAGTCCATCGAGGCTCGACGTTTCAGTTTGCGTCAGCCGCGCATCGGGATGTGTTTGCTGCCGAGCCGGACAAGTATGCGCCTCAGTACGGCGGCTACTGTGCCTATGGGATGGCGAAAGGCTATAAGGCCACAATCGATCCCGCGGCTTTTAGCGTGATTCATGGTACACTGTATCTCAATTATAGTGACGCTGTCCGTTCACGATGGCTGTCGGATGTCCCGGGGTATATCCAACAGGCGGATACCAACTGGCCGGCGGTGATGACGCTTGCCAAGGTGCATGAGTGATTGGTGGGGCTGCAGAAGGCAGCCGGCTTTTTCTTTTTTAACCAGGAGGTCCTCGATGAAGAAGATGTTGGTCGCAATCGCAACAGTAGCCTCTGTGATGGGGGCAGGTGTGTATTCCTTCGCCGAAGATATGAGCAATATGGGGCACGAGATGAAAGGCGCGATGCAGGCCGATGCCGATGCGATGAAGGGCGAGATGACGGGCCAGATGAAGGGGCAGATGAACGCCGGTACTGATGCGGTGAAGGGAAAATCTGATGCGATGAAGGCCAAGACCGACTCGATGCGCGCATCGAAAGATGCCATGAAGGACGACATCAGGGCCAAGAAGGATGCCATGAAGGGCGAGATGAAAGCCACGAAAGATTCCATGAAGGGCGTGATGGGCTACTAATTCGTCCTCTCCTCGCAGTGCTACCTCTCACGGCCTGCGGTCGGGTGATCCGACTGCAGGCCGTTGTGTTACCCCCCGGTCCCCGTTTGTAAGAAACCTCCTCCGTTTCAGACGAAACGATACATCGATCATCGCGGAGTCGGGAAGGTGAACCATGGCTGTCCCCATTCGGTTTACAGATCACGCAGTGAATCCGGGAGTAGCGCCGGTCCCGAGTGCGGAACTGCCGGCATCGGCGACAGCCTCAGCACGTGATCGAGGGGCATCCGCTCCTCCGTCTGTGGAACAGGTGTACCGCCACCGATTGCCCGTGCGAATCAGCCATTGGCTGAATGTGCCTGTTCTCATCATCTTGATCATGAGCGGGCTCCAGATTTTTAACGCGCATCCGGCGCTCTATTGGGGCGATCGGTCCGATCGCGACCGGCCGTTGTTGTCCATGCGGCCCGTGCAGACTGACAGTGGAGACATCAAAGGCATCACGACGCTTCTCGGTCATCAATTTGATACGACCGGCGTGTTGGGTTACTCCAATGGTATGAGCCGAGGCTTCCCGGCTTGGGCGACGATCCCCGGCGGTAAATGGCTTGCCATGGGGCGGCAATGGCATCTGTTCTTTGCCTGGCTCTTTGTGGTCAACGGGCTGATTTTTACGGCGTATGCCTTGGCGAGCCGACATGCCACCGCGATTTGGCCCCCACCAGCAAAGACTGGCGCGGCATCGGGATGTCGATCAAAGATCATCTTCTCCTTCGACATCCCAGTGGGAATGAGGCGAAGCGGTACAACGTGCTTCAGAAACTGGCCTATGCGACTATCTTATTCATCGTGGCGCCGCTGATTGTGTTGACGGGTCTGGCGATGTCCCCGACGATCGACACGGCCTTTCCATGGCTCCTGACCCTCTTCGGTGGCCGTCAGGCTGCGCGGACTATTCACTTTATCGCCTGTTTTTCATTTGTGGGATTTATCGTTATTCATGTCCTCCAAGTGGTCCTCACCGGGTTCCTTAACAACATTCGTTCGATGGTGACGGGATGGTTTACGGTTCGACATGAAGGAGTGCGTCATGAAGCCTAAACGTGCGATGGAACGGCGGCGATTTCTGAAGGGAACATTGGGCGTGGCCGGCTTGGTGGCGCTGTCCGGTTGCGATAACCTTACGCAAAGCTCCTGGTTCCCAGCCCTGTTGAGCAAAGCTGAGAAGCTCACGGAGGCGGTGCAACGGGCGGTGACCCCCAACGATGCTCTGGCCAAAGAGTATGGCGAGGCCGATATCTCAGCGGTCTTTCCTGCCAACGGCAACACCGATCCCGGTACGGAGGCATATGCCGAGCACCTTGGACAGAACTTTGCCGAATGGATGTTGGAAGTGGTGGGCTTGGTGAAGACGCCGAGAAGCTGGTCGCTGGCCGCATTGAAAGAGTTGCCCGCTCGGACGCAAATCACCCGCCACGATTGTGTGGAGGGCTGGAGCGCGATCGGGAAATGGACCGGAGTGCCGATCGGCGATCTCATGCACCAGGTCGAGCCATTGCCGAATGCCCGCTATGCAGTGTTTCACTGTGCCGACGTGGATGATGAAGGAGTTGCCTATTACGAGAGCATCGCGCTCGCAGATTGCTATCATCCGCAGACGATCCTGGCGTACGAACTCAATAGCGTACCGCTGGACGTTCCTCACGGCGCGCCATTGCGTCTGCGGTTTGAGCGGCAGCTGGGGTACAAACAGGCGAAGTATGTCATGCAAATCGTGTTGGTCGAGTCCCTGGCCGCTATCGGCGGGGGAAAGGGCGGGTATTGGGAGGATCAGGGGTATGAATGGTATGCGGGGATATAGAACTATTCTGTTGATTGAGTAGCGTTGAATCTCATACGGAACGTGCGTGGACGCCGTCAGGCGTCTGCGCAGGCCGGCCGCCCATTGAGTTCATACCACCTGACGAGTACACTGCGATCGAGTAGGCTGTTCCTATCGGAGCATGGACGTCCATCCAACGAAGCAGGCGGAATCAGACCGTCATCCCAGTGAACCTTCCTCCCGGCCACCGGAAGAGGTTGTCGTCCTGGTGGCGATCGGTCTTGTCTTGTTATGTGTCCTCTGGGCGCTCCGAAAGGATAAGGCGCCGCAAGGCCCGCCGGTCGCGATGGGGTCAGCCCAGGCCATGCCCCTGTCGCCCGAGAAGATCCCTCTCACGACAGGCAAAGAGCCTATTGCCGATATTTTTATTCGCGCCGGATGTCCGGTGTGTCATGTTATTCCTGGAATTCCAGGAGCTGAGGGGCAAGTGGGCCCGAAACTGGTCCTGGGAACCACGGGCACACAACGGCTGAACGATCCGGCCTATCACGGGCAGTCCAGAACAATTCATGACTATGTCGTTGAGTCAGTACTTGAGCCGGAACGGTTCATCGTACCCGGTTATCCTGGTCGAACGATGCCCGCGTGGTATGGATCGAAACTGAGCGGATTGGCGCTGGAGAAGATTGCCGCGTATCTCGAACAACAGACCGATTCAGGACCGGCTCACTGAGCCCGCACGTCGAGATGCTCTCGGCCCTTATGACCGTTTGCGGATCGGCGTGACATTCCCGGACCCACCCCCCTGAATTCTGAACGCATCGCCCGTCGACCCGCCGATCTGCTTGTCCAACAAAGCATTCACCGCCTCATCGCCCTTCAGCCCTTCAAGCTTGATCTTGAGCCGGAGGTTGTTCGCGCTATCCGCATTGATCAGCGCCTGCTCGAGACTGATACGATTCTGCTTGTAGAGTTGGAAGAGCACGTAATCGAACGTCTGACAGCCTTCCTCGATGCCTTGCTCCATCGCTTCCTTCAAGGTGTCGATCTCCGCCTTCTTCACCAGATCCTTGATGCGCGGTGTATCCAGCATGATTTCCAGCGCGGGAACCCGCCGGCCGTCGATGGAGGGGATGAGCCGCTGGGAAATGATTGCACGCAGGTTGAGCGAGAGTTGCAAGTAGATCTGAGCGTGCCGCTCGACCGGGAAAAAGTTCATGATGCGTTCAATCGCCTGGTTCGCATTGTTCGAGTGCAGGGTGGCGATGCAGAGGTGGCCGGTTTCCGCGAACGTGATCGCCGCTTCCATTGTTTCAGTATCCCGTACTTCGCCGATGAGGATCACGTCGGGGGCTTGCCGCAACGTGTTCTTCAGCGCATTTTGGAAGTTCATCGTGTCGAACCCGACTTCGCGCTGTGTGATGATCGACTTCTTGTGCGGATGGACAAACTCGATTGGATCCTCGACCGTGATGATGTGGCCCTGATGAGTAGAGTTCCGATAGTCGATCATGGCGGCCAGCGAGGTGGATTTACCGGAGCCTGTGGCACCGACGACCAGCACCAGCCCCCGCTTGGTCATGGCGATGTCTTGGATGATGGGCGGCAGTTGAAGCTGCTCGACGGTCTGGATTTCCGCTTTGATATGGCGGAAGACGAGTCCGACGTTGCCTCTCTGTCTGAAAATATTGACGCGGAACCGGCCCAGCTCCTTGTAGTAGAGGGCCAGGTTCATCTCCATCTTCTCTTCGAATTCCCCGCGCTGCTGGCCCCGCATCAGAGCCAGTGCCAGGGCTTCCAGCTGTTCGTTGTTAAAAGGCGGGGCATCGGTCGGCTTTGTCGCGCCATGGATACGGTAGATCGGTGGCGCATCGACCGTCAGATAAAGGTCTGAGGCTTCATGATCCACCATCACTTTCAAAAGAGTGCGAATATCCATGGGTCGCTCCGTTTTTATACGTTCAAGCTGCGCCTGCGGTGGCTGAACCAAAGAGGTTGGGGCTCATACTGCGTGATTGAGCTTCGGCCTTATGCACCACACCACGCGTGACCAATTCAACCAACGCCATGTCCATCGTTTGCATGCCGTCTTTCTGACTTGCCTGCATGATGCCTGGAATTTGATGCAGCTTGGCTTCACGGATAAGATTGCGCACGGCCGTCGTCGCCACCATGACCTCCAAAGCCGCGACTCGCCCGCCGGCTTTCTTCTTGAGCAGTGTTTGCGTAATGACGGCCTCCAAGGCCTCCGACAGCTGGGTTCTGATTTGCGCCTGTTGCGCCGGTGGAAAGGCGTCGATGATACGGTCGATGGTTTTCGGCGCACTCGAGGTATGCAGTGTGCCGAAAACCAAGTGTCCGGTTTCTGCCGCCGTCAAGGCGAGCTGAATGGTATCCAGATCCCGCATTTCTCCCACGAGCACGATATCCGGATCTTCACGAAGCGCCGACTTGAGCGCGTTTGCGAACGACAAGGTATGCACGCCTAGTTCCCGCTGGTTCACGAGACATTTCTTGGAGCGATGCACGAACTCGATCGGATCCTCGATGGTGATGATGTGACCTTCAAACGTGTTATTCAAATAGTCGACCATGGCCGCAAGGGTCGTAGATTTGCCCGATCCCGTCGGCCCAGTCACGAGGATCAACCCCTTTTCCTTGTCGCAGAGCTGCCGAAGAATGGGGGGCATGCCGAGTTTCTCCAAGGGGAGAATGGTCGTCGGAATGTTCCGGAATACCGCACCCAATCCTCGTTGCTGCACAAATACATTCACGCGAAAGCGTGCGATGTCGCCCAGCTCAAAGGAGAAATCGCATTCCCGATGTTCTTCGAAATTTTTCCGCTGCACGTCGCTCATCATGTCGTAGATGAGGGAATGGGTTTCTTCCGGTGTGAGGGCAGGATGGTCGAGTTTCTTGAGGTCGCCGTGGATTCGGATCATCGGCGGCTCTCCTGCGCTGATGTGACAATCCGATGCGCCTTCTTTCACTGAGAACGTGAGCAGCTTCGAAATATCCATCGAGATGACTCCGTCATGAGATTATCGGGTTTCCTGAACGGGCATAGGCTTGAAGGAAAACAGCGGCGGTCACGAAGGAGCAATGTGTCGATCGGGCCGTTCAATCGAAGCCTGACTGCTTGCGTTCAAGTACTGGTGTGCATCATGCCATAGCGAAGCGAGAAGGCAAGAAAATAGCAGGAAGAAGCGGCGTGATATGTCGTCAGAGCAGACCGGTTGCCTGTCCTGCCGACTCAAAAGCGCGGAGGGCTGCATCGATATGATCTGTCGTGTGTTCCGATGTCACTGTGACACGGATACGGCTGGTATCGTCAGGAACGGTGGGTGGCCTGATGGCCGGTGCATAGACTCCATGCGCCAACAAGTGTTCGGCGAAGGCTACGGCCGAGGCCGCATCACCGATCAGGATGGGAAGGATAGGGCTGATTGTTTCGGTCATGCGAAACCCAATCCGTTGCAGCCCTTGAAACAGACGTTGCCGATTGGACCATAGACGGGCCCGCCGGTCGGGCTCCCGTTGAATGATGGCAAGAGCGGCACCCGCTGCTGCGGCTGTACTGGGTGGAGAAGCAGTGGTAAAGAGAAACGGACGGGCGGTATTGAGCAGATATTCGACCATGTCACGGGGCCCTGCGAGATAGGCGCCGCTGCTCCCCATCGCTTTGCCCAACGTCCCCATATGAAAGCTGATCTCGTGTTCCACTCCAAAATGTTCGAGCGTCCCTCGACCGGTTGCACCCATGACGCCAGTCCCATGTGCGTCATCGACATACAGCATCGCATCGTATCGCTTGGCCAGCGAGGCCAACTCCGGTAGCGGAGCCAGATCGCCATCCATGCTGAAGAGCCCATCGGTGACGATCAACGCAGGCCTATTCGATAACCGTCGTTTCAACAGCGATTCAACATGGCTGCTGTCGCGATGGCGATAGACCCGGAAATCCGCCCCGCTCAGTCTGCAGCCATCGATGAGGCTGGCATGGCACAATCGATCCGCCAGAATAAGTCCCTTGCGACCGATCAACCTGGGAATGATGCCAAGGTTCGCCAAGTATCCCGATCCGAATAAGAGCACGGACTCCGTTCCCTTGAAGCGGGCCAAGTCAGATTCCAGTTCTTCATGCGGCGGGAGCGTGCCGCAAATCAGGCGCGACGCACCGGCGCCGGTTCCATATTGTTCGGTTGCGCGGACCGCAGCTTGGATAACGGCAGGGTGTATCGCAAGTCCCAGGTAATCATTGGAGCAGAGGAGAATGATAGACCGCCCGCCAAATTGAACGGTCGCGCCTGTTCCGGAGCTCAGTGTTCTCAGTCGGCGAGTCAATGAGCCATCGGCCATCTGTCGGAGTTTTTCCTGAAACATGTCGTCCTAGCAGACTGCGTGCAGGGTATGTGCCCATTGCATTGACAACGCGAACGCCTCCCTAGTATAAAACACAGGTTTGCACGAATGGAATGTGCGGTCTTCGATTATCCGAGGCGATGACATAATGACCTATCGTATCAAAGTGCCGCCGCGATCGTTACCAGTCGATGAAGCTCACATGGTGAGCAGTTTGGAGCACCAACTCATCGGTCTCAAAGAGTACCGGTGGCCGTTACTCGTAGGGTGCGCATTGCTGGTATTGGTAGGCGCCGGTGTCTGGGGCGTCTTATGGTATGAGGGGCAAGCGGCGAGCAAAGCCCGCGATATTGAGCGGGAAGCCACTCTCCATTACCTCACACGCCCGGGCAATGATCCGAAAAAGACCGAGCACAACCTTGCGCAAGCGGTTACGCTGTATACGAGAATCGCGGACGAATATCCGCGGACTCCCTCCGCGCCGATTGCCCTATTCAGCCTGGGAAATGCCTTGATGGAAAGCAATCAAGTGGATGCCGCCATTGCCGCCTATACGCGATTTCTTTCGGCCTATGGCTCGAATGCCCCGCTGGCCAGCTTAGTTCAGCAAAAACTCGCCTATGCCTACCTATCGAAGGGCGATCGAGACCAGGCGGCAAAATCCTATACCGCGATTCTTGACAACCCTGCCTCGGCCAATCGTGATCAAGCCATGTTCGAACTGGCTCGGCTCGAAGAAAGTCGATCGCAATTTGACGAGGCGCTGAAACGATACCAGGATCTTATAAAGACCTATCCCAACTCTCCATTCGCGAGCGAAGCGGCCATTCGCGAGAAAATCTTCGATGCCAGAAAGGCACATGAGACGACTCCAGCTGCGACCGCCTCGCCTGCTGCATCCAAGACTCCTGCAAAGCCCTAATCGGCAGTATGCATCAGCGATAGAACCGCCCCTGCGAATATGACCCGTGCGTGGCTACGCACGGACAGATCGTTCTCTGCGACAGCATCCCTGTCCTGTCGAGACCGGGGAGCTGTCGACCGTCATGGTCGTCCTCACCGCGTCCGGTCAATGCATTAGATGATTATGTGACGAATGTAGCGGCGGTGTGCTTTGTAGGATGCATCCAGCGGCGGCCTAAAACTCTTGCATGCCTTCCCATCAGCACTCAGGGCTAACGGGCGATCAGAAGAAAATCTCCCGCTTTGATGACGGGGCTGGAAATGTTATTCCGTGCCTTGAGCGTTTTCAACGGCACGTGAAATCGTTTGGAGACCTTTTCTAACGTGTCTCCGTTGCGGACACGGTACCGTTGCGACGAGTTGTTCTTGACGTGGTGAGACTTCACCGAAGGAAGGGGAGGGAACTTGTAAGAGGGGATTCGATCCAGGACAGCCATGACTTTCGGGCCTGTTCCGACAGGAACTTTGAGCTGATACGCAGAATCATCAGGAGGCGTCGCATCGCGACGCAGCTCGGGATTCAACAACCGAAGCTCTTCATACGGAATGCCGCTCGCATTGGCAATCGCCCGGAAATGCATTGCGCGATCCACAGCGACTTCCTCAAATTGGTGTGGCGGCGCCGGGGGTTGGCTGAATCCATAGTGATCGAGATTCCGGGCAATGATGGTGGCTGCCATAATTCGAGGCACATAGTGCTTGGTTTCTTTGCGGATCAGCTTGGTTTTTGCAATATCCGAAAAGGTTTCACCTTGGGTCTTGTGCAGCGCGCGCATGACTTTGCCTTCGCCGGCATTGTACGCGGCCATTGCCAATGGCCAGGTCCCAAACATGTCGTACAGGTCTCTCAGATAGCGGGCTGCGGCCACGGTCGACTTAATAGGATCCCGCCGTTCGTCAACATAATTATCGATGCGGAGTCCGTAGACCTTTCCGGTTCCCTTCATGAACTGCCAGGGGCCTGTGGCTTTGGCACGTGAAAAGGCATAGGGGTTGAACCCGCTTTCAACCAGCGACAAATTAACCAAGTCGCTCGGAAGGCCGAACTCGGCAAAGATGGTCTCGACAAGCGGGCGGTATCGGCTGAGGCGCAACAGCCATTGTTCAAACCGGCCTCTGATCGATGTATGGAAAAACCGCAGATGGCTTTCTACGCTGGGGTCGACAACAACAGGGATGTTGTAGGATGTCGCGTTCGATTCGACCGTTGCGACGGACAGCTCGGAAGTGTCTGCTGATAAGCCGGCATGGCTCGTATCGGCCGGCGCCGGGACGGTTCTGCCGGTAGTGTTGTCCGTAGATTCTCCGGTCGATGGGAGATCTGGAGGAGCGCCGGTCAACTCCGGTTCGAGGGGAACAAGATTTGAGTCAAGATCGTCATCGTCCTGGGTAGCCGCCTGCGCGTCTTGGCCTGCGGTGGCGGTTTCGGCACGACCAACCCCCGTTAATGGTGAAAGCGATACAGCAAGAAATAGCAACCCCATTGGCAGGATGTCTACGGTTCGAAGTCTGGACGTCATCAATATGGCCTCGTCATGAAGATTTGTGAAGACTGAGTGAGGTTAGACTATCGGGGTATCACATGCTTGTCAAGAAATCGAACAGGGAAGACGCACCCCCCGTTCGTGTCAACACACACTGCATCGTGTCCTTGTACGTATGCCCAACCCAGTGAGAGGAGTACTCTTTCGATTGAAAGTGAAAAGCCCTGAAAACATCATCGGTTGTGCGGGCGATTTCTTGACAGCTTCCTATTACAAATGGTAGCGTACCGCCTCTTTTTCAAGTTGCGCCCCATCAGGTTTTATCGAAGGAGGATCGATCCATGTTGAAGCGGTATTTGCTGGCTCCCGGCCCAACGCCTGTGCCGCCGGAAGTGCTCCTGGCGATGGCCCGGCCCATGATTCATCATCGAGCGCCGGAATTCGATCCGATCTTTGCCGAAGTCAGGGAAGGCCTGAAGTGGTTATTCCAGACTCGGGGCGATGTGTTGATGCTTGCAGCATCCGGCACCGGCGGAATGGAAGGCTCTGTCTCAAACTTTCTGTCTCCCGGCGACAAGGCCTTGTGTATAAACGCCGGAAAATTCGGAGAGCGCTGGGGCAAACTGTGCAAGACCTTCGGCGTGCAGGCGACTGAATTAAAGGTGGAATGGGGCCATGCTGTCGATCCACAGCAAGTGGCCGACGCACTTAAGAAAGATCCTTCTATTAAAGCGGTTTATATGCAGGCGAGCGAAACATCCACCGGCGTCTCGCACGACATCAAAGCCGTGGGGGAAATCGTCAAGGGATATGAAGGGACGATCCTCGTAGTCGATGCTATTACCGCCCTGGGCGTATTCGACATCAAGACCGATGCGTGGGGCTTGGATGTAGTTATCACCGGTTCGCAGAAAGCGTTGATGCTGCCGCCCGGCATGGCATTCGTGAGCGTCAGCGACAAGGCCTGGGCAATGGCGGATAAAGCCAAGAACGCCGCCTTCTATTTCAATTTCAAGAAAGAGCGTGAGAATCAGGTCAAGAACCAAACCCTCTTCACTCCCACCGTTTCGTTAATTATCGGCCTTCAGGAAGTCTTTAAAATCATGAAAGCAGAAGGGTTGGATAAGATGTTCGCTCGGCAGGGTCGGCTGGCCCTGGCAATGCGAGAGGGCATTAAGGCAGCCGGCTTGGCGCTGTTTCCCAAGGAATCGCCCAGCGATGCCTTGACCGCAGTATGTGCGCCGGACGGCGTGGATGGGCAGGCGATCTATAAGAACCTTCGAGTTCAGTACGGCATGACGGCTGCGGGCGGACAAGATCATCTCAAGGGGAAAATTTTCCGTCTGTCGCATATGGGATATGCGGACACGTTCGATGTCATTACTGCATTGGCCGCGACTGAAATGGTCTTGAAGGGACTCGGCCATCCCGTCAAACTGGGCAGCGGTGTAGGCAAAGCACAAGAAATCTTGATGGCGAAGTAACCGGACGAGGCATGCGCATGAGTGCAGCAGGAATGAAGATTCTGATCAGCGACAGTTTGTCGACGCAGGGTGTCGAGCTCCTTCAAAAAGCCGGATTCACCGTCGTGGTGAAATCCAAAATGGCGAAAGAGGAGCTGTACCGGGAGATCAAGGATGCCGATGGGCTGATCGTGCGCTCCGGCACGAAAGTTACGGCGGACTTGATTGCGGCCGCAGAAAAGCTCAAGGTCGTCGGCCGAGCCGGGTCCGGACTGGATAATGTCGATACTCCGGCAGCTACCCGCCGCGGCATCGTGGTGATGAATACGCCGGGCGGTAACACCGTGACGACGGCCGAACATACCATGTCGATGATCTGCGCAATGAGCCGCCGTATTCCTCAGGCCAGCGCCTCAGTGAAGGCCGGGAAATGGGAAAAGGACAAGTTCATGGGCGTCGAGCTCTATAATAAGGTGCTCGGCATCATCGGCGCCGGACAAATCGGCAGCCACCTGACGAAACTGGCTCATGGGATCGGCATGAGCGTGATCGCATTCGACCCCTATTTGGCCCCTGAGCAGGCGGAGAGAATGGGAGTGCGGATGGTCGGGCTGGATGAGCTGTTCCGGCAAGCCGACATTATTTCCGTTCATACGCCGCTGACGCCGGAGACCAAGGGCATCGTCAATACCCAAGCCATTGCCACGATGAAGCCTGGTGTGATGATCGTGAACTGTGCCCGCGGTGGAATCATCAATGAAGGGGATCTGTGCGAGGCATTAAAAACGAAACGCGTGGCGGCTGCGGCATTCGACGTCTTTGAGGAAGAGCCGGTCAAAGCGGACAATCCGCTGTTATCGCTGGACAATTTTATCTGCACGCCTCATATCGGGGCACAGACGACCGAAGCGCAAGAAAACGTCGCTGTCGGGATTGCGGAACAGATCGTCGATTATTTCACCAGAGGCGTGGCAAAGGGTGCGGTCAACATCCCGTCCGTTCCACCGGAACTGCTGGCGCGTCTGCAACCCTTTCTCACGTTGGCTGAAAAGCTGGGGGCGCTTCAGACACAATTGTCTCAGGGCGCGATCGAACGAGTGACCGTCGAGTATAGTGGTGAGGTGGCAACCTTATCCGTCGCTCCCTTGACGATTGCGGTACTGAAGGGGCTGCTCTCGCCGATTATGGAGCATCCTGTGAATTATGTGAACGCTCCGACCGTGGCGAAGGAGCGCGGGATCGAAGTCAAAGAGGTCAAGAGCTCAGATGCCGGAGACTTTACGAGCCTTGTGCGTGTACGAGTCGAAGCCGGCAAGGTGTCGCACCAGGTGGCCGGGACGCTCTACCACAAAAAAGAGGCGCGGGTCGTGGAGATCAATCAGTTCAAGGTGGAAATGGTTCCGGAAGGACACTTGCTGTTCATCCATAACATGGATCGTCCCGGCGTCATCGGCATGGTTGGAAAGGTGTTGGGAGATAACGGCATCAATATCGTGCGAATGCAATGTGCGTTGGAAAAGCGAGGGGGGGATGCCCTGCTGATCATCGGTTCCGATACGGATTTTCCGGCTGGCGTGTTGAGCCAAATCAAATCCAGCTCCAATATTTTGTCGGTCAAAGTTGCAAATCTCTCCTGACACCGGGCGAACCGCGTAGACGATTATGGCTTCTGCTCCACTGACGCACAGCGTTCTTTCGGGGCAGAATCAGCCGCTGAGAGAACGGTCTCTCGTTCCAGCCGGAATGGCGACGATTCTGCCGGAAGCCGCACGACGCTTCCGGAAAATCGAGACCCAGTTGATCGAGTCATTGTCCGGACAGGGCTATGACGAGATCATCTTGCCGACATTCGAGTATCTGGATGTCTTGGCCCCAGGTCTCGAACCCGAGCTGGTTGAGAAATGCTACAAGATTCCTGATCGCACGACCGGCCGTATTCTGCTTCTCCGCCCGGATGCCACCGCTCAGATTGCCCGTACTGTGGCGATGGGGATGATGGGGGCTCGCATGCCGTTGCGCTTGTCTTATCGCACAACGGTATTCCGTCATGAACCTGAGCATGCCGGGCGGGATCGTGAAATCTTTCAGGTAGGGGCGGAACTCATCGGGGTGGATGATCCGGCATCGGATCGGGAGATCATTTCGCTCTTGATCGAGTGCTTACAACGGATCGGTCTGCGATCGTTCAAAGTCTCGATCGGGCACGTCGGATTTTTCAGGCGCTTGCTGACTCGTGCCGGCTTGTCGGAAGAAGGAAAGAAGCGCGCCGAGCATGCGGCTGTGCGCAAAGACCTTCCCAAGCTTCAGGAAATCTTGGGGCAGGAACGCATCTCACAGCGCTTCGGACGGATTATTCTGGAAGCCCCGGAACTTTCCGGTAACGCAGAGGTGATTGCAAGAGGGCGCAAGCTGGCCGGGAATGACACGGTGCTCCTCCAATCGCTCGACCGGCTGGCCAGGGTGTATCAATCGCTCTGCGAGGACGGCTATCAGAACGCGCTGTTTCTCGACTTAGGGGAGTTTCGCGGGTTTGACTATTATGACGGTATTGTGTTCGATGTGTTTGCCGAAGGCATCGGTGTCGAGCTCGGCGGCGGCGGTCGCTATAACCATTTGATCGGCCGATTCGGCAGAAATCTTCCTTCTACCGGGTTTGCACTGAATGTTGACCGGCTTTTCCGAGGAATCGGATTGTCTCAAAACCATACCGCGCTATCCGGAGACCAACCGGTCGCGGACGCCAAGCAGAGGCATCGGTGAAGTCGTCTGTGGGTGTTGATCTTTCACAACCGAAGCTGCCGCCTCAGAACCTGGAAGCGGAGCAATCAGTCTTGGGGGCAATCCTACTGGACAATACCGCCATGCCGAAAGCGATGGAACTCTTGGTCGAAGAGGATTTCTATCGCACGGCCCATAAGAAAGTGTACCGAGCCATGCTCGATTTGTCCGACACCGGTGAAGTGATCGATCAGATCACGCTGACCGAGCGATTGACAGGACAAGGAGAGTTAGAGGCGGTGGGTGGCGCCGCCTATCTTGCCGAGCTGGTTCAGCTCGTTTCCAGTTCCGCCAATATCCGGTACCACTGTAAAATCGTCCGCGATAAAGCAGTCGCACGGCAATTGATTAGTACCTCGACCGAGGTGTTGACCAGAGGCTACGAAGGAACAGCCTCGATTGACGACCTGCTGGACTTTGCGGAACGGTCTGTCTTCAGCATCGCTCAGGGCAAGCTGGAACGATCCTTCACCCAGATCAATCAGATCATCAAGGAGAGCCTCGACCTGGTCGATAAACTTTCGAAGCGGAAAGAGCATGTGACGGGCGTGCCGACCGGCTATTACGATCTCGACGATCTCACGGCCGGGCTTCAGCCTTCCGATCTGATTGTCGTGGCCGGCCGACCAAGCATGGGAAAGACCAGTCTGGCGTTGGGGTTTGCCACTCATGCCGCCATTCATGCGCAGGCCGTGGTGGGTATCTTCAGCCTGGAAATGTCCAAGCCGCAGATTGTGCTGCGCATGCTGAGTTCCGAGGCTCGTGTCGATTCACACGCCTTACGGACAGGAAAACTCCAAAAAGAGGATTGGTGGCGATTGGCTGAAGCAGCCGGCAAGCTGGAACAGGCGCCCATTTACATCGATGATGCCGGAGGCATTACCGTGCAGCAGATGCGCGGGAAAGCCCGCCGCTTGAAAGCCGAAAAAGGTCTCGATCTGCTGATTGTGGACTATCTGCAATTAATGCAGGGCCGAAGTGATTCAGAATCGCGCCAGCAGGAAATTTCCGATATCTCTCGTTCACTCAAAGCATTGGCCAAGGAATTGAACGTGCCGGTGGTCGCGCTCTCTCAGCTAAGCCGTGCCGTGGAGGCCCGCAAGCCTCCGATTCCCATGCTGGCCGATTTGCGTGAGAGCGGCGCGATCGAGCAGGACGCCGATGTCGTCATGTTTATCTATCGAGAGGATGTCTACGATCAAAACTCAGAACGCAAGGGGATCGCCGACATTATCGTGAGTAAACATCGGAATGGGCCGATCGGGAGAAAAGAGCTGTTCTTTCAGGACCGGTTTGCCAAATTCGAGAGCCTTGATCTTCGTGAGTCTTGACGAGTTTGCGCATCGCTCTGCCGGTCGGTATAATTCTTCCACACACATCGTTGTGAGCGTATTCCAATAAAGGCACTTGTGTATCAAAGAGGACCGACAATCCAGCATCGACGGCATCAACGAAGATGGCATCCGCTGCTTCCCAAGATGATGATGGGAGTCTGTTTAGTCGTGCCCCCCGTCATCCTTATGGCGTGCGCGGCAACCCCCCGCGCACAGGAATCATCTGTCCCGCCTGCACAATCCGCTAACGCACAAGCGACAGTGCCGGCTCCGGATTCTGCCGCCACCTATCATTTTATGCTCGGTTATCAAGCAGAGCTTGCACATGATTACAATACGGCGTTGAAAGAATATCGAGCGGCCCTTGCGGCCGACTCTGCTTCATACGAAGTAAAAGCTCGCCTCGCAGGACTCTATTTTGGCTTGGGCGACTTGGCGAATGCAGCCCAATATGCAGAAGAGGTTGGTGCCGGGACGAATCAAGACGTACAGCTATTGACTCAAATGGCCGGCATTCTCACCGGGTCAGGCAAACCAGACCGCGCCCTGCATCTGTTGGACAAGGCCATTCAGCGCGCTCCTGAACGAGGCGATGCCTACTTCTCCAAAGGAATTATCTTACTGAATCAAAAGCAGGTTCGACTCGCTGAACAGACTGTCAAAGAGGGGCTGAAGCATACCTCGGATTCTCCGGTGGGGTACTACTATCTGGGACGTATTTCTATCGACTCCGGTAATACCGAGCAGGCGTTAGACAGTTTCGAGCGTGCGATTGCCGCAAGTTCTTCCTTTGAGCCGGCGTATCTTGCCCTGGCCGCACTGCATGAGTCGAAGCAGGACAAGGAAAAGGCGATTGCTATTCTTAAGAAGTATTTGCACCAGGTGAATCCTCGCAATAAGGATATCCGGCAGCATCTCATCCAGCTCTACGTGGCAACAAAAGACTATGCAGGAGGACTCGCTGAACTGGAGAAGATGCTGGAGGAGGACCCCGGTGATCTCGATGCGCAATTGCGACTCGCACTCATTTACGGTGAAAAGAAAGAGTTTTCGAAAGCGATCGAACAGCTCACATCCATTTTGAAAGCAAGACCGGCTGAGCCTAAGGTGCGCGACTATCTTGGCTATCTCTACGAAGAGAGCAAGGATTTTCCCAAGGCGATTGAAACCTACCAATCCAACATCCAGCTGGATCCGACCTATACTGAAAGTCATGTTCATTTGGGAGTCCTCCAGTACCGTCTCAAGAGGTTTCCTGAGGCGATCACACATCTGAAAGAAGCCGTGCGGCTTACCCCCAAGCAGCCTGAACCCCATGTTGTACTCGGACTCGCTCATTTGCAGAGTGAACAGTACGAGAAGGCATCGGAGGCGTTCCAAGAGGGGATTCGCCATAATCCAAAGCATGCCGACCTGCATTTCAACCTGGGGACGGCCTATGACAAACTCAATCGGTTCGATGATGTGGTCAAGGCGATGGAGTCGGCGTTAACCATAGACCCGCACCATGCCGATGCTTTGAACTACCTTGGTTATAGCTATGCAGAGCGAGGGATTAAGATCGATCAAGCCTTATCACTGACCAGGCGTGCCGTCGCGCTTAAACCTGAGAATGGGTACTACGTCGATAGTCTTGGATGGGCGTTCTATAAATCCGGCCTTCTGGCCGAGGCGCTGACAGAGATCAAACGCGCCGTGTCGCTTGTCGGCGACGATCCTGTAATCTATGAGCACCTCGGTGAGATTTACATGAAACAACAGCAATTGTCTGATGCCAGAGAAGCCTGGCTGCACTCCCTTGAACTCGATCCTTCTAATGAGAAACTGCTCCAACGATTTCAGGAACAGGGTATGGGCGATCCCACCAAAGAAGAACGTATCCAACAGGCCAAGCGGCGCGTATCTGAGAAGATACAGGCGCAGCCTCTCAATCCGTAAGTGTTCCATTCCCACATCGTCTCTCCTCAAAATTGCTCTCAGATTCTTTTATAACGGTATTCCCTTCGAATCGGCGCTTTTTTCTTAGGCCACAGACCGCTTTCCATATGCAGTTTTGGTCCAGAGCTTAGGAGGAAAATGCCAATTCTCGGCTGCCTCGAACAGAATCTGGAAACCGACCACACCGGGCTTCTGTAATCCACTCGCCGCCATATTTTCATAACTCATTGCTTTTCAATAGTTTAGTGGTAGGGTTACCAATGTCGCTGACAGGCACCAAACCTGCTAAAGGGACAGGTAGGCGGCAACATGAACGCCGCAGGTTATGGAAATAGACGAAGTGAGTCGGGCCGTCAGTGAACCATCAACAAGGAGGCAGTACGATGCGTAAGGTATTCCAGAAACAAGAGGGTTTTACCCTCATCGAGTTGATGATCGTTGTGGCGATCATCGGCATCCTGGCGGCCATCGCCATTCCGAACTTCTTGCAGTATCAGATGAAGTCCCGGCAGTCCGAGGCTAAGACAAACCTGCAGGCGATTAAGACATCTATGGTGTCTTTCCAGGGGGAACAAGGCTGTTATATCGGAGTTCGTCCGGAGTTAGGTCAACCAGTAGCTGCTGGCACAAAAAGCATTCCGTGGCAGTGGGGTTTGGGTACTCCCCCAACTCCCGCTCCGGTAGCCTGGTGTGTCGGTGCTGCTCCTGTACTTGCAGGGACCTTTAATGATATTGGTTTCCGAGCAACCGGAAATGTCAACTATCACTATGCAGTGGATGGGGTACTGCTGGCTGGTGTAGGCGCTGCTTTGACCTACCATCCGGCTGGTTTGGGCGGCGCTGCCAACTCCTGCACGGCGGCCGGTGCGGGTGGTGCGGGTGGTGCTAGTGGTGTTCCAATCGCTGGTGCCAATAACTTCTTTGCCCATGCCAAGGCCAATCTGGATGGCGATGGTGCTGCTGGTATCTCAACGTGGGTATCGGCAGTTGATCATGGTGCAGCAGATTGCACAACTGGCGTTTACTAAGTTCGTATAGATAGGATGCGTACTGGCCTGGCCCGTCGGGTAAAACCGGCGGGCTAGGCTGTTCCATAGAACGACGGTGCATCGATGAGCGCCCTGCCAGTAGCCAAACAATCCGCACGCACTCGGATAAGTGGCGGTACCAATGCCAGTCTCATCCTTGCCGGCTTAATTATCAGTTTTGTCCTCGCTATCCAGTTCCAGCGGAATCTTGATTACCGTGCAGATCGAAGCATCAGCCAGATCGAAGAATTGGCCCAGTTGCCTCGCGGAGAATATCTCAAACCGGCCCTTCTTGGATATCATCATATTGGCGCGGATGTTCTGTGGCTCCGACTTTTGCAGGTGCTTGGCAAGAAGAGGAATTCAGCAGACGAATATGAATGGATCTACCACACGCTTGATGTTATCACGACACTCGACCCCCAGTATGACTATGCGTACTACGTGGGTGGTGTCGTCCTGACTAATTTGGCTGACCGTGTCGATTTGAGCAACCAGCTACTTGACAAGGGGTTTAAGTCAAACCCGGGCGTTTGGAATATCCCTTTTTTACTTGGTTACAACCACTACTTTATTTTGGGCGACGCCGCGAAGGCTGCCGATTATGTAGCGGCAGCGGCACGCCTACCAGACGGCCCGGCGTACCTTCCCGGACTTGCAACGCGGATGTATGCAGAGGCGAATAACCCTGATACCGCACTCCAATTCATTCAAGCGCTTTGGCAACAGACGCACGATGAGGGTATGCGCGAAGTCCTAGCGAAACGGGCAAAAGAAATCATGATTGAACGGGATATTCGCCTGTTGGAGTCGGCAGCCCAACGGTATCGTGACACACAAGGACGTTATCCAAGTACATTACCCGAACTGGCGATCAGCGGGTATCTTGCCCGCCTTCCCCAAGAGCCATTTGGCGGAGTCTATAAACTGGATCCCGAGACTGGCAAGGTCAGAAGTTCAACCCATCCTGACCAACTGAAGGTATTCAGGCTAGACAAGCGGGGAAAGATATAGCTGAGGTCAGAAACCGTGGATGAAGCAGGCCAAACCATCGTACAAGTTCAAAATCTGCGTAAGGTCTTCCGTGTCGGATTCTGGGGCCGCCGCGTTACTGCTGTCGATGGACTGTCTCTCGATGTGCGGCGAGGCGAGGTGTTTGGAGTTTTGGGTCCCAATGGGGCAGGAAAAACGACGACAATTAAGATGTTGATGGGGTTGATCTATCCGAGTGGGGGAACGGCGACACTCTTTGGACAGCCAAGCGGCGCTCCCGCGGCCAAAGCCAAAGTTGGATTTCTGCCGGAATCGCCGTATTTTTATGACTACCTGACCAGCAGAGAATTCTTGCGATTCTATGGGCATCTATTTGGGCTCTTCGGAGCTGCGCTCGAAAAACGCGTTGATGAATTATTAGACCTTGTCGGGATGACGCATGCTCGCGATCTGCAATTGCGCAAGTTTTCCAAGGGCATGTTGCAGCGGGTGGGGATTGCACAGGCATTGATCAATGACCCTGAATTGGTGGTACTAGACGAGCCGATGTCTGGCCTCGATCCGATTGGACGCAAAGAAGTCCGCGACCTCATCCTCCGCTTAAAAGAGTCCGGCAAGACAGTGATGTTCAGTTCTCACATTCTGCATGATGCGGAGATGCTCTGCGATCGCGTGGCCATGATTATGAAGGGGAGGCTGGTTGCCTGTGGACCTGTGTCGGAATTGATTGCGCAGGGTACCACTCACGAAGTGGAAATGGTGATCGATCGGCTGCTTCCAGAAGCGTTGGAACGGATCAGGCCCTTGGCAGGGAAGGTCGTCCTTCAAGGGGAGCGGGTCATGGTGGTATTGGCAAGCCAGCAGGATGTCGATCAGGCGCTCGACGTGATCCGGTCGGCCAAGGCCAAGCTGGTGGCGCTCACACCGCATAAAGCCTCACTCGAAGATCTGTTTATCCGAGAGGCGAATGTGATTCAGTCCGCGAAGGAGGCGCCGGTGTCATGAAGGTGTTATCAATTGCATTGAACACGTTTCGCGAGAATCTCAGAGACAAGCTGCTGTACAACCTCCTGATCTTCGCCCTCTTGATGATCGGCAGTTCCCTTCTGCTGATGCGACTGACACTGGGCGAATTCCATCGACTGCTGCTGGACATCGGTCTCGGAAGCGTCAATATCTTCAGTGTCCTGATCGCCATTTTTGTCGGTATCGGATTGGTCAGCAAAGAAATCGACAAGAAAACGATCTATACCATCGTATCCAAGCCGGTCGCCCGCTTTGAGTTTCTTCTTGGAAAGTTTTTCGGGCTCACCATTACATTGCTTGTAAATATGCTGATCATGACGGCCGGTCTCCTCGCTGTCCTCATCGCTCAGAGTGTGCCCATCGAAGCGGTCCTCTTTCAGGCCATCGGGCTCATTTTACTCGAATGCATGGTAGTCACCGCGGTCGCACTGCTGTGTTCAACCTTTACCAGCGCGACCCTGAGTGCCATTTTCACGCTGGCTATTTATGTGATCGGCCATCTGACAGCGGATTTGAAAACGTTCGGCCAGAAAATGGACGGTCTTGGTCGAAGTGTGCTGGAGGGAATGTACTACCTATTACCCAACCTGGAGCGATTTAATCTGAAAGGGAATGTCACGCACCACATCGATGTGCCGCTCAACGAACTGGTGCTGATTGTCGCGTACGGCATGGCCTACACCGCCTTCCTGCTCCTGCTGGCATCCGTCATTTTCCAGCGTCGAGACTTCCGCTAACGTCATATTGGGAACTTGCTGAGAGCGTATGTACCTTGCACAACTGACAATCGGTTTGCTGCTTGTGGCTGAAGCTGTACAGGCCAAGGATCTCAGCCCGCGAGAGATTTATGAGCAGGTTGCTCCTGCGGTCGTGATGGTCATGGGCTATCCTGAAACCGGCACACGTGGCAACGGAGGAACGGGTTCCATTATCCAATCGGATGGACTCGTGCTGACCAATGCCCATGTGATCATTGAAGAAGCGACGGGCCGGCCGTTTCCCAGACTCATGGTCTATCTGAAGCCGGACAGGGTGAGCGGCGATCAGAAACGTGATTTGTCTCGCGGCAGTACAGCGCGAGTCGTGGCCTATTCGCAGCCATTGGATCTGGCGTTGCTTAAGCTGGATGAGGTTAAGGCACCGCTCCCGGTTGTGACGCTTAGTGATTCGGAGACGGCACGTATCGGAGATCATGTCGTAGCCATCGGTCATCCTGAGCAGGGTGGGCTCTGGACCTTAACCACCGGCACAATCAGCGCAGAATTCGACCATTTCAAGGGTGTCCCGGGCAAGCATGTTTTTCAAACGGAGGCGGGGATTAATCGTGGAAATTCAGGCGGTCCCTTGCTTAACCAGCAAGCCCGGATGGTGGGAGTGAATACCGCGATCGCACGTATGGCTGCCGATGGAATGCCGATCGCAAGCATCAGTTTCTCCTTGAAGTCGGCCGTGGTAACGCAGTGGCTTAGCCTGCATGGCGTATTTGCCATGGCTCCCACTACTCAAGCCAATTCTTCACCTGCCAGAGTTATGACTGTCCCTCCGGCCCCTGTCTCTGAATCTCCAGTACCTATACCGGCTCAGCCCAAGGCCGGCAGTTCAGCCGGGTCTCCAACGAATCCTGCCACGATTGTACCATCCACACCGGCTCGACCCTATAATTTAGATCAGCTCGTAAGTGAACAGAGTAAGGCGGAAGCGGATCTGGGAAAAATGATGATTGAGATGAGGGGAAGGTTCAAAGGGCAATAAGATTTGTCACGGTGCGGTGATAAGAAGCCAGGGAGTTGACCGCATGTGCTCATCCCCCTGGTCTCTTGCCACAACTGATATGATGATCAGCTCGTGACGGCCCCTTCCGAGGCGGATGAGACATGCCTCGCGTATTTCGCCATCACGCCGGATGTATAGCGGGGTACCGGCTGCTTGACCTTCTTGAGCCTGGCGGAAATTTCCTTCTGCGTGAGATTCACATCCAGCCGGCGTTTGGCAATATCGAAAGTAATCCGGTCGCCGTTTCTAATTGCCGCAATAGGGCCGCCTCTCACCGCTTCCGGAGCAACGTGGCCGGCCATCAAGCCATGTGTTGCGCCGGAGAAACGCCCGTCGGTCAACAATGCCACGGAATCGCCGAGTCCTGCCCCGACAATGGCAGCCGTGACTCCCAGCATCTCGCGCATACCCGGTCCTCCCGAAGGACCTTCGTACCGAATCACCACCACATCGCCGGCCTTAATATGCCCGGACTTGACTGCACCGAACGCATCTTCTTCCCGATTGTAGACTCTTGCCGGACCTTGGAATTTCATCATGGAATGTCCGGCAACCTTGACCACACAGCCTTCCGGCGCAAGATTACCTTTCAGGATGACCATGCCGCCGGTTGGTTTGATCGGGCTCGATAACGGACGAAGCACCTGCTGGTCTCGTGTCTCGATAGCTTTCTTCGCTTCTTCTCCAATCGTGAGCCCTGTTACCGTCGGCTGATTGCCGTGAAGAATACCTGCGTCAAGTAAGCGCTTTGCTACCAGTGTTGTCCCTCCAGCCGCGTAGAGGTCGGCGGCAGTAAACCGCCCCCCGGGCTTGAGATCGGCAAGCAACGGGACTTTGCGATTGATCTTATCGAAATCGTCGATGTTCAGTTTAATCCCCATTTCGCGCGCCACTGCAAGAAGGTGGAGCACGGCATTGGTCGACCCACCCGTTGTTGCAACCGCAGCAATCGCATTCTCAAGCGACTTGCGGGTGATGATCTGCTTGGGCCGGACGTTCTGTTTGATCAATTCCATGACCATCTTGCCGCATTCGAAGGCGACATCATCCTTCTGCTGATCCATGGCAGGGACGCCGTTGCGCCCCATGGGTGAAATGCCCAGAAACTCAAAGGCAATTGCCATGGTATTGGCCGTAAACTGTCCGCCGCACGCGCCGGGGCCAGGACAGGCATGGTCTTCGAGGTCTTTCAGTTCAGCGTTGGTCATGTGGCCGGATGCGTGTTTGCCGACGGCTTCGAAGACATCCTGAATCGTGACGTCGTGCCCCTGGAATTTTCCGGGCATGATGGAACCGCCGTACAGCATGACGGATGGCAAATTTAACCTGGCAAGCGCCATGACTGTGCCAGGAATCGTCTTGTCGCAGCCGGACAGCGCGACAACCGCATCAAACAAGTGGCCGCGCGCAACCAACTCGATCGAGTCGGCAATCACCTCCCGGCTGATGAGCGAGGCCTTCATGCCCTCGGTCCCCATCGAAATGCCGTCCGAAACCGCGATCGTGTTGTACTCGATCGGTGTTCCACCGGCAGCACGAATCCCGGCTTTGACCCGCTCCGATAGCCGGCGAAGGTGATAGTTGCACGGCATGACCTCGATCCAGGTATTGGCCACTCCGACGAGAGGCTTGGACAAATCATCGTCGGTAAAGCCAACGGCTTTCAGCATCGCCCGTGCCGGTGCCCGGGACGGGCCAACCAGCAGATCATGACTCTTCAGTATTAGGTCTTTCGGCATAGCCTATTCTACTCGTCCTTTCTCTTCGTGCGTGTCGTGCGCAACGCATCACAATCGAATGTGATGCGGCCTGCAAGACGGCAATGTTATTGCGCAGACATGTTGCTGGGTGAAGAAGGTGGTGCAACCTCGCCATAACCGGTATGCGGGTTCTTGCCATGGGGATTGGAGCCATGGGGCATGCCGCCGCCGTGTGGATTGCCGTGCCCCATATCCCCCCCTTTGTGCTGATACATCAATTTGTCGTGTTCGGTCTTTTCCTTCTCACGCTGCTCCGGTGTCAACACCGCCATCACGTCGCGCCGCATCTTGATCGCGGTCAAGCGAAGCAGTATCTGTAGATCTTCGCTCTGTTTCAGCTTCATTTCGATTGCAGCAACATCCGACTTATCGTCATCCGTGAGGGACTTCAGCTCACGCTCGGCAATTTGAATCTCAGCTTCTGCCTTGATACGGACCTTGTCCAGACTCAATTGGAAGTCTTTCAGTTTCGCTACTTGGTCCGCCGTCAGCCCGATGTCCTTTTCATGCTTGAGCAAGTGCCGGATCAAATGGCCGGTCCCGCTATGCATCATGCCTTTCCCGTAACCACCCATTGCACCGTGTCCACCATGGCTGCCGGCATGACCGTAACTGGGATCATTGGCCCATACACCGGTCCCCCCCAAGGCCAGCATAAACACCGCTGCAACACCACATGACACAATCGTCTTTGTTGCTCGCTTCATAGACTCCTCCTTTATCTAGGAACACCTTACGGAACGGCTGAAAATGGCACACATCTAACTTCGGTCAGATAAGTCATGATCGGCTCGCCATTTACGCGCTGTAGCTTGCCATACAGACCGAGGCAACGCAAGCAAACGCCATACGCCGAACCGTAAGGGAACAGGGGAGGAAGCGGGCAGGACGCAGCGGCTTTCGAGGGGATTTGCAGAGTCCGTCTCGCGCCCGGACCTCCTGTACGTTATATCTATTCCTGTTGCGCTTTGATGATCAACTCAGCCCGCGGGTCTTGATGGGGTTGTCTGGCAAGTTGCTCGTACAGTAGCCGTTCCTCATTTGAGATGGAGGACGACATAACGATTTGTAGGGTGAGGAATAGATCGCCATGGGCACCGGTCGCCGTCGGAAGGCCTTTTCCCTTGAGGCGCAGTTTGCTATCCGCTCGACTTCCGGCTGGAATTTTCACGCGAACCGGCTCTCCCAATGTCGGCGCCATCACTTCAGCCCCCAACGCAGCTTCCCAGGGCCAGACGGGGAGAGTGGCGTGGAGATCGCTGCCTTGCCGGCGAAATATCCTGTCCTCTTTAATTGAGACATGGAGGTAGAGGTCTCCACGCTTTCCGCCGTTGCTGCCAGGCTGGCCTTTCCCACCCACACGCACTCTGGTGCCGGCGAGCACACCGGCCGGAATCCTGACCTCGATTGTCGTCGGTTCCATGCCCGTGCCCGATCCATGACAGACTTGACAAGGGCGGCCCCGAAGCGATCCGCTCCCTCGGCAGGATCTACAGGATACCGCTTCCATGAGGGAGACGCGCTTCGTCACACCGGATAGCACTTCCCGCAAAGACAGCGCGACGTCGGTTTCCACATCCTCACCCTGTGAGGCAAATCCTCGTGGGCCGCCAGCTCGCGCACTCCCGCCAAAGAGATTCTCAAAGATATCTGAGAAGTCTCCTGTGCTATACCCTGCACTAGCCCTGCCGCCGAATCCACCCCCGGTCTGCCGGCGCGCCTGCTCAAATGCCTCGGCTTGTTCCCATTGCGAACCGTGCTGATCGTACTTTTTCCGTTTCTCAGGGTCGGACAGTACTTCCTGTGCTTCATTGAGCTCTTTGAACTTCCGTTCCATCTCGACTTTTTTCGTGCCGGCATGGAGATCGGGATGGTACTGGCGGGCAAGGCGTCGGTAAGCTTTTTTAATGTCGTCGGCGGAGGCTTCCCGTGATAGGCCGAGGATCTGGTAATAGTCGCGTGGGGGAGAGGCCATCCGTTTGCCTGTATGCGATCAGTGCGGGACAGCGCTCTTTGCCCGCGCCATGAGTTTGCAGTACGAACAACTTTCGGCGGTCGTCGGCTGACCGCATGACATGCAGGGATGCAGGATCGTCTGGTCTTTTTCAGCCATTGTCGTCGGTGCGGACGTGGCACCTTGCTTACGCTGTTTCTCCAAAAACCCCCAATAGAAATACTGCTTCGTGCCGGGGGATTCAGTCTCCAGCCTGTTCAAGACTTCCTTATA
>MSXM01000062.1:69587-72029 GCA_002083565.1 Nitrospira sp. ST-bin4
TCCAGATATTCCTCTTGCCAATGCAGCACATTGCCAAGGAGGCGAGCTGCTTCGTCATCAAGATTATGACCGGTGGCCATGACATCATACTCTTTTTCAATCGCTGCCCGGTTAAACTGGTAGCGCTTGATTGTGCCGCACGTCGAACAGGTGGGGCGATGGACCAGCTGAGCCAATTCTTTGATGCCGGCGCCTGCTTCCTGTTCAACCGTATGCGTGTGCAGTGTGGCGCCCAGTGGCGCCGCAATCATCTTGGCATAGTATTGGACTTTGTCATGCGATCGCTCCGAATAGCCCGCGATTCCCAGGTGTACATATAACGCGTCTGTGCGGTAACCCAGGGTAAGGAGAATGTGCCAGAGCGCCAGGCTGTCTTTGCCGCCAGAGACCGCCACAAGAATACGATCATCTGGACCGAACATAGCTTGTGATTTAATCGCCTTCTCGACTTGATCATGGACGAAATGATTGAAGCAGGGCTTGCAAAAGGCAGCATTGTGCCGTGGGAGCTTCATGACAGCTTTTGTTTTGCATTTCGTACAGTTCATACTGGAATGGATCATACGAGTAGCTTGGGATGAATGCAAACTTCTTTGTCATATGAAAGCGGAGTCAGTTATCCGATGAAGTCGAAACAGTAATCTGGTATGGTACTTAGTGAAAGGTAATAGAGCGTCCTGCCTTCAGGATGAAAGCAGGACAAATCCGTAAGTTTACATAATCTATCTTATCGGACTATGAGTCTTGAATTCCTCGGCCGTCTTCATAAAGAGCTATCGATTACTAGCAGCGCACTGTATGAAGTAGTTCTATCAATTTCTGAGCGCGTCAATCGCAAGACACAGATTATTCGCCTTCACTGGCACGCGTCGGGAATCCTTCAACAGATCGATGAAGTCACCGCCGAGGTCGGTCGACAGGTCGCAGACCACATCAGCCGCCCGTCCCTAAGCCAGGATCAGAATGACGCAGCACTTGACACGACAGTGTCGCAGGCGGTAACGCGGGTCCAGACACTGAAGCAGTCGTTGACACAGATCGATGGGAAAATTCGTGAGCTTAAACTTGAAGCGATTCACGAGGATTCCCTTAAGCTTCAGCAGGACTTAACGATTCGATCTGCCAAGATTGAGCGCCTGACCATTACCAGGCACGCAGCTGCCGTCGGCCAAACTCTCAGTGCCATGCCACGATCGGCCTCGGTCCATATTGCATCCGTCTTACGCGGGCCATTCTTACTTGCTCCCTCCGAGGGGTTGATCTTCCGGACCGACGATATCGTCGTCTTAATTGGAGTAGAATCCGAGGTGGATCGCCTAGTAACATGGTTTACCAGCAAACGTACACTCAATGCGGCGACAACGAAATCCGCGTAGACTGAGACGCAGTGTCCTGTGTGCTTGAACATACGATTCTTTTTCATGTTCACGAGACAGTTTGCTCATGATAATCTGCGTCAGCAGGTAATCCTGCCGCTTCTTCTACTGCTTCCTGCACTGGTACATCCAGAGCTTGTTCGCGCAGAACTGCCAGGCATTCGTCTCCTTGAAGAAATTCAGGCCGTGATTACTAACCTCGCCGAACAGGCCAAGCCGTCCGTTGTGAATCTGTTTCCTCTTCCAAACACCGGTCGATCTCGTGACGGATCGGGAGAGCGCACCCCAAATGCCTCAGGGTCAGGCTCTGGCCTGATTATCGACAGCGAAGGGTACATCATCACAAATAACCACGTGATCGGCGATGCAACCGAGATCGAAGTCCGGTTCTCTGATAAGACCAAACTGGTGGCGAACGTGGTCGGTAAAGATCCTGATACTGACCTGGCTCTTCTCAAAGTGACGGCAAGCCGTCCCCTTCCCAACGCTCGTTTTGGCGATTCCGCTTCCGTGAAAGTCGGACAATGGGTCCTTGCAGTGGGGAATCCCTTTGGGCTCGACCGCACGGTAACTCTCGGAGTCGTCAGCGGCATTGGACGGGAAAACATGAACCTGTCGCGGTACGAAAACTTCATTCAGACTGATGCGTCGATTAATCCCGGCAATTCCGGTGGACCCCTGTTCAATCTCCGCGGCGAAGTGATCGGGATCAATACGGCCATCATTAATTTTGCCCAAGGCATCGGCTTCGCCATTCCATCAAACATGGCCAAGCAAGTCATCGAACAACTCCTGGCAAATGGCAAAGTGGTGCGGGGATGGCTCGGTGTCGGCATTCAACCAATGACTCCTGAATTAGCCAAGAAATTCGGCGTGACCGAAAACGAAGGGGTTCTCGTTAATGAGGTATTTGAAAAAGATCCAGCCGCATCGGCAGGCATTAAACCTGGCGACATCATAGTGAAAATTGACGGGAGCCCGGTTGATTCGCCGAACAAGTTGTCACGGCTGATCGGCGCGCTCACTCCCGGCGCAACTGCGCACATTGAAGTCGTTCGCGACGGCA
>MSXM01000062.1:72079-77888 GCA_002083565.1 Nitrospira sp. ST-bin4
CAACCACTCCACAGACCAAACTGGATCTAAAGCTCGGCCTGGATGTGCAGGATTTAACTCCGGGGTTGGCAGAGACCTTGAATTTACGCGAGTCGAAGGGAGCGCTCATCGCAAAAGTCGAAGCCGGCAGTCTGGCCCACGCCGAAGGCCTCCAAGTAAGCGACCTGATCAAGGAGGTGAACCGCGCAGAAGTGAGTTCAGCCGCGGATTTTCACTCGGCGATCTCGCGGCTCCGGCGAGGAGATACGATTTTGCTCCGGGTACTGCGCGAGAATCGGGCCTTCTATGTCGTGCTCAAATCCACTGAGTAATCGCGTGCAGCATCGCTCATGAAATGTGCAGACAGCCTCGCCGAGGACGCGAAGCGAGCACAGGACGGAACGAGCGTGAGTCCTGTCCGTGTTTACGAGATGCGGTTCGACTGGCTCACCGTCCTGAGCGTAGTCGAAGGACAAAGTACGCTTCACGCACGACGAGCGATTACGCCCTTCAGTGGGCTCCCACAGCCTGCCGTTCTGTCTTGTGCTGTTCGACAATCTTGGCTGCCAGCTCGCGCGGCACTTCCTCGTAACGGGCGAACTCCATCACATAGCTCCCCCGTCCGCCTGTCATGCCATTCAGCGCCGGTGCATACTTCAGCAATTCAGCAAGCGGCACAAGCACAACAATCTGCTCGGCGTGATCATTCGCGTTGACTGAGAGGATGCGACCTCTGCGCGCATTCAGGTCGCCCATCACAGCTCCGACGGCATCCGTCGGAGCTTCGACCTCAACCCTCATTATCGGCTCCAGCAACACCGGCTGCGCCATTTCCGTTGCTTTTTTGAAGGCCATCGACCCTGCGATTTTAAATGACATTTCTGACGAATCCACCACATGGTACGAGCCGTCGTACACAGCGACTCGGACATCGACGACGGGAAATCCGCCCAGCACCCCTTCATGCATCGCCTCACTCACTCCTTTTTCCACCGCGGGAATGAAGTTTCGGGGAATGGCTCCGCCGACGACACGATGTTCGAAGGTGAATCCCCCGCCACGCGGCAAGGGCGACACTTCCAGCCAGCAATCCCCATATTGCCCGTGGCCGCCCGTCTGTTTCTTGTATTTACCCTGCGCACGCGCTGTCGCGTGCACGGTTTCATGGTAAGGGATCTTCGGCGTATGCAGTATAACGTCGGCCCCAAATTTCCGGTGGAGCTTCTCCAATGCCAGATCCATATGGAGTTGACCGAGACTACTGAGCACCATCTCTTTGGTCTCCGTGTTGCGTGAAAATCCTAGCGTTGGATCTTCCTCAATCAGCTTATGCAAGCCGAGACTGACTTTCTCGATCTCCGCCTTCGACTTGGCCTCAATCGCAAATGACAGGACCGGCCGAGGCAGTCCGATCGCCGAGTAGCAAATCTGACTCTTCTCGTCACACAACGTGTCACCGGTGTGTGTGTCATGTAACTTTCCGATGGCCACGATTTCTCCTGCCGATGCTGAAGCAACCGCGGTGTGCCGTTTTCCGAAGAGCGTATAGAAATGTCCCAGCTTCTCACGGATCTGCTTTGATGCATTCCACACGAGAGAATCAGCCTGGACAGTTCCCGAGAGAAGACGGCAATAGGATAACCGCCCCACGAACGGATCAATCAGTGTTTTGAATACAAAAGCCGAAAATGGCTCCTGCGCACTCCCCGTCCGTTCGCATGGCAAGCCTGTATCCGGCTGTACACCCTGTGAAGGATGAACGGCACAGCGTTCGCCTGGTGATGGCAGCAAGGCGGTCATTGCATTCATCAGCGGCCATACCCCGAGATTGCGCACTGCAGAACCGGCGTACAGCGGAAACACCTGTCTTCGCAGGATACCGGAACGAAGTCCTGACAAAAGCACGTCATGATTCAGATCTCCCTGGGCGACATAGATGTCAAGCAACGTATCCTCGGTCTCCGCTACGGCCTCCATAAGCCTGGTGCGCCTCTCCTTCGCAGCAGACTCCAGATGCGCTGGCACCGGCAGTATCTCCACTTTGGCAGTAGACGGCCCGGACCGTATCAGTCGATCCTGGAAAATGTCGATCACGCCCTCCATCTGGGAGCCAAGGCCGACTGGTATGACCATGGGAACAGGAACACAGTTGAGTTGTGTACGGCAGATTTCCAGCGCCTGTTCGATCGACGCACTCTCTCGATCCAATCCGTTGACGAAAAACAGGCAGGGTAGACCGAGATCTCCGATGCGCGCCCACAGACGCGACAACTCGGTTCGAACACCGGCCTGTCCATCGAGAACGATCAGTGCGGCATCGACAGCCCGCAATGCTGAGAGCGGTTCGCCGAGTAGACTGAGCGCACCGGGAGGATCGAGAAGCGAAATGGTAGTCTGATTCCAAGAAAACTGAAGCACGCTGGTGCTGACCGAACTCCGATGGTGTAGTTCTTCCGGTTCGAAATCCGAGACGGTCGTGCCCTGGGCAATGGAACCGAGGATAGGAACGGCTCCGCCGGCGAAGAGTATCGCCTCACTGAGGGATGTCTTGCCCGCGCCGACGTTGGACACAATCGCGACATTCCTGATGGGCTCCATACGGATATGGTCCATGGCCTACCCTCCTCATCAATTGCGCACGGTTTAGAGCATGTCTTGCCTCCCGATCTTAATCCCTATTGTGTTGCCCTTTGAGCCAACCCTGATCTGCAAAACTCACGTACCGGCCGTCGCCGATGACCACATGATCCAGCACAGGAATGCCCAGTAACCGGCCGGCCTCCCCCAGGCGTTCTGTCAGGTGTCGATCTTCCAGGCTTGGAGTCGGATCGCCGCTGGGATGGTTATGCAAAAAGATCACGGCAGCTGCAGACTCACGAACCGCAGAGGCGAACACCTCTCGCGGATGCACAAGACTGAGAGTCAACGTTCCTTCTGACACGGTGGATTCCTTGATGACGGTGTTCTTGGCGTCCAACAGCACAACCTTGAAAAGTTCCTGCTTGCGATCGCGCAAGATCGGGTGAAAATGCTTAAATAGATCGGCGCTTGAGGAGATGCGCGTGCCGGTCGAAAGCGGGGTAGCCAGCGATCGGCGCCCTAATTCTACTGCGGCTTTTAGCTGAGCCGCTTTCGCCGGTCCTATCCCCTGAATTGCACAGAGTTCTTCAATCCCGCACATGGCCAACCCACCGACACTTCCGACTCGGCCAAGCAATTCGATTGCAACTTGTACAGCGGAAAAATCACGGCGACCGGTTCTGAGGAGAATGGCGAGCAGCTGCGCATCCGACAAGGCATCGGGACCCTTCGCCATCAGCCGCTCACGTGGACGTTCAGTCTCCGGCCAATGCGTAATTCCCTTTGTTAGCCTCTTTCCTGACATGGTAGCCATCTTTGACGCACAAAAAATGACACCCCGGACGTTTTTGTACTAGCTGGTCATGCCAATATTGCCATTGTGTGAACTACGTAGAGTGTAACCCATTGAAATATCGTGGTGCGACAAATTGGTGCATCTCTTGCTATGTACGTCAACAGCTGTAAACCAAGCCACCTGGGAGGAAGTGATGGAATGTCCGAAGTGCAAAGGCATGATGATGTTAGAGCGGTTTTCCGATTTCTTTCTCATTTTCTACGCATGGAAGTGTATCAACTGCGGCGCGATCATCGATCGCACGATCTCCAATAATCGACGAAAGAGTCTTGCAGCACGCGACGCACAGCCTGTCACGACTCGATAGTTATATAGGTTACCATCGAACCCGATCCGCGAACCCGATCCGCGCTACGGCTTCCTGAGTGAGGGGCAGACGGATCGGGCTACGACGGGACCAGATTCTCATGTGCCCTGTATTATAGTCTCCCTGCATTGGACCGTCAAAATGATGCAGCCTGTACTTAGCAGAGACATCCATCCGCGTTCAGCGTTCTAAATCCCCTAACGGTTCACATTGTCGTCTGGGTGAAACTCACCCGCACGACCGTTCTTGACCCCTTCAAAAACGCTATGTTAGAGTCTTCCGGGCCGGACGAACCCGTAGTCATTTTCTATGCGCGTCATTGCAGGAACCTATCGAGGCCGTCGTCTTCGTGGCCCCCAGGGATCCCTGATACGTCCGACTTCAGATCGAGTTCGGGAGGCATTGTTCTCAATTCTTGGCAATCGCCTTCCCTCGGGCCGAGTACTTGATCTTTATGCGGGGACCGGAGCGATCGGAATCGAAGCCATAAGCCGAGGTGCCGCGCATGTGACCTGCGTTGAATCCGAGATTGAAGCACTGAAACTCTTGCGTCAGAATATGCTGGACTGCGGGATAGGCCATCACATTACCGTGTACGCGCACACTGTCAAACAATTTCTCAACCGACCGGAACAGTGGGAAGGCCCTTACGATATCGTATTTGCCGACCCCCCCTACGCTCTCGTACACGATCTGGAATCATTGTTGACTCAGACTGTCACCGAGCGCCTCCTTACAGCCGACTCCTGGCTCGTCGTTGAGCATGCAGAGAAAGCCCTCCTTCCTGTTTCTCTGGGCTCCGCCGCCTATGTGCGCCGTTATCGCTATGGCGACACTGCCCTTTCTTTATATTCCTCTTCCGGTACGGCATCGCGATGAAGATCGGTGTCTACCCTGGAACATTTGATCCCGTCACCCATGGCCACACCGATATTATTACGCGAAGTTTACGTGTCTTTGATAAAGTGATCGTCGCGGTCGCGCCTAATCCGGCTAAGCATCCACTCTTCAATCTTGCTGAGCGGCTTGATATGGTGACGCTGGTTATGAAAAATGTCGATCAAGTGGAAGTAATCACGTTCGATGGACTCTTAGTGGACTATGTCGAACGGGCCGGAGCGCATGCTATTATCCGTGGACTGCGCGCTATCTCGGACTTTGAACACGAATTCCAAATGGCTCTCATCAACCGCAAATTGGCCAGGCATGTGGAAACCGTTTTCCTGATGCCGAGCGAGGAGTATTCATACTTGTCTTCTACGATCATCAAAGATGTGGCACACCATGGCGGCAGCTTGGCTGAGTTTCTTCATCCTGAAGTGGCACGTCGGCTCCACGAACGAATTCGGAGTCTCAAATCATGAAACTCGCCGCACGTGTCGGCCGCATTACGCCTTCCCCGACCTTGGCGATGACGGCAACAGCCAAAGCTATGGCAGCGCAAGGGCTCGATGTCGTCGACTTTTCATCAGGAGAACCGGATTTCGATACTCCGGATCCGGTCAAGGCCGCTGCAGAAGCCGCCATTCGGGCCGGTTTTACAAAGTATACGCCGTCGTCGGGCATCGACGAATTACGCCAAGCCATTATCGACAAGTTACAGGGTGAGCTCGGACTCCGATATGAGAAAGCGCAAATCCTGGTCTCGTGCGGCGCGAAGCATTCGCTCTACAACTTAGCTGAAGCGCTTCTTGAAGCCGGTGATGAGGTCATCATTCCGACGCCCTATTGGGTCTCGTATGCCGACCAAGCTATGTTGAATGATGCGACGCCGGTTCTTCTGCCTACACATGAATCAAATGGATATGCCATCAATGCGGATGACCTACGGCGGCTGGTCACGCCACGAACGAAGGCGATCATAATCAATAGTCCATGCAATCCAACTGGCGCCACCTATAACCGGAACACGCTCGAAGCCATTGCCGATATCGCGGTCCGGCATAAGTTACTCATCATTTCAGACGAGATTTATGAAAAGGTCTTGTACGATGGCGCGACGCACGTGAGCATCGCCACACTCAGTGCCGAAGTCGCGGCCCAGACAGTGATTATCAACGGTGTCTCGAAAGCCTATGCGATGACCG
>MSXM01000063.1:0-16744 GCA_002083565.1 Nitrospira sp. ST-bin4
AATCCTCTCCCCGCAACCAATCCTCTTCTTTTTCTCTTTCAACGACTTATCAGCGGTTTGTTTCTACAGCGTGATAGGTCGTCGCTTTAGATATCATCCCCATCAGTTTCAACAGCTTCTGACAAAGTGTCTATAGTTCTTGCCCGTCCGGCCTGTTGCCAGCCGGTATAGTTGGGAATGTCCGCATGTAGCATTTTGGCTACGAGCAAGACGCGGGTGGGATAGATTACTGACCTCAGTCCGCACTCCTATTGTTGCAGGAGATTGCTGTAACGAGGTTCCAACTCAACAAGCTTTGTGAACGCTATACGAGACTCATCCTTCTGACCGATTTGCTTATAAGTGTGCCCCAACAGGTAATAGGCTTCCGCTGCTTGGGGATCAATTCTCGTAGCAGCTTTAAAGTAGTCAATGCCCTTCGGTATATCACCGGCGTCGCGAATCAATGCGCCAAACGCACAGTACAATTTGTAATTGACATGCCTGCTTGCTATGGGTTCAAGAATTTGCACGGCGAGAGCTCGCTGTCCTAGTTGGCCGATAGTCCCCGCTAAGTTGATGGCGAAGGAAATATCGCCTGGTTCCTCTTTCAAGTATTGCTGTGCATTTCGGGATACCAACTGAAACCTGCGTTCAGCAAGATCGAGCATCATGGTTTGTTTTCTCAGCATCGAATCGTTGCGTCCATTTGCGACGAGCGTCGCCAGAGTCTTCTTGTAGTCCGGAACAATCTCATCCACCCAACTCACCCCAAATGCTCCTTCGTACATGACGAAACTAATACCTTGACCGGGAAGAATGCGCTGAAAGACTTTGGCGTCGACAAAAATGAATCGTGGAGATGCCTCAGCATCCTGCACCATTATTTGAAAGTGTCCTGCCGGCCCCCAAGGGCCTAATTGAACAGGCTCCTCTGCCACAGTCAGCACTTCGGCAAAGTGCTTCTGAGGTGGTGCGGTCGCGAGTATTCCATTGAGATAGAGGCCGACACCACAAACGATATATGCCAAGGCAGCTAAGTCGCCCAGGTGCAAGAACGGCCTGACCATCATCCATATTTGCCGGTTGGGCGACACCCGCTCCGCAATCCGTATTACGAGTACGAGCAGGCACAGTCCCACCACCGTAGCTGTGATTGCACCCATAAGAGGCCATGGGCTCAATATGGGATAGGTCAACTGTATCGAGCTTACCCATAGACAGAGCGCGATCAGCCACCGCGAAATAATGCCCCAGCGAAAGAGATTGGGAATCAGTTTTCCGAACCAACTAAGCATCTTCATGGGTCATTCACTGCACGAATGTGTTATAGGCGCGAGATAGCTCGCTCTTGCTTTGTGTACAGATGGACGGAGGTTGCTCATTCGTGTAGAGAGTACAGTATTCAAGCCATTGGTTTGGGTTGTCGTACCCGCCCATTTGAACCGTGATTTCAAATTCTCGCCGAGCTTCTCCAGCTCGGTTTTGTCCTTTATACAGTCTCGCCAACTCCCGATGCGGGTCAGGGCTTCCACGATCCAAGAGGACACTTCTCTGGAGCAAGGCTTCTTCTTGACCATCATCCCCTAGTCGTCTGGCCGCCCAAGCTTTCCACTCCAATTCTTCGGGACCCCGTGCTTCTAGCGTAACAACATGCTGAAGCACCTGCTTTGAAAGATTATGCTCTCCCATATTCTCCAACGCCCACGCGAGGTGTACATGAGCGGTCAGATTGCCCGGATCAGTCTGAATTGCGGTTTGCATTACACGTGTGATGGCATACCACTCTTGTTTGCGGGCGAGTCGGTGATAGAGAGCCGAGAAATGAAACCGGTCAGCGGGAAAAGCCTTCGTAGCCTCCTTCAGGAAGAGATATTGATGTAGATCATCTTGCCTCCTCACATAAAGCCGTGCTGTTGCATAATAGGCACTGGCGTGGTTCGGATCGGCCCGTACTGCTTCCTGATATGCATGCAACGCTTTGTGCGGCCATCCCGTCTTCTCAAAGATCACTCCCATGCCATAAAAGGCTTCCCCCAGGTGGTCCCCCTTGGCGACCGCACGCCGAGCCATATACATGACGCGATTGGCCATGCCCGAATCGTGAATCATGAGGATGCGGTGATATAGCGTGAGCAGACCATATTGTCGTTCGCTTCGTGGTTGGCTCTGAAGTTGACCGGCGATTTCCAGGGCATGGATGAATGATGGCAGATTGCGCGCTGCCGTTCCTGTCCTTAGCGCCATATCCAGATAACGAAATGGATCTCCCTGCGAGGGGTCCCGGGTGGCAATGAATGCGGCGAGAAGGAGAGCATCGGTGTTGTCCCAATACAATGCCAGAATACGCCGGGTATAGTCGGCGGCAGTTGCATACTCTTTCTTGTCATACGCCACACGCGCCAATGCGAGGAAGGCTTCAATACTATTGGGATTCTGTGTAAGTTCCCGTTGAGCCCATTGGACTGCTCCCTCACTGTCTCGCCGAAGAAAGGTCAGGAGATCCGGCGACACGTCCTGCAGAGTCTGCAAGTAGTCCGCGTAGTCTTTGCGATAGTGTTTGGCCGCGCTTGAATACGCGCCGACTTCATACAGCGCTAATGCCTTCAGACTTTTCGTTTCCGGCCCATAAAAGATTTCGCTCAACTGCGTGACTCGCTGGACCACATAGTAGCCGACCAGACTTCCGGCGATGAGCAGACAAAGTGAAAGAATGAATCCACGCGTACGGATCAGAGAAACGATCTTGTCTACAAAAGGAAGGGTGACCGGAGGAGGTATACCGTATGGCAAAGGAGAGATCATTAAGGAACCATAGCAAAGTATCTTGGATTTGCAATGACACGATAACTATGGGGATTTCTATTGTCGGTTGTAGCGGCGGATCTGGAAATATTCAGGCAGGAGGAGGCTACGTAGAAGCATTCATGCGATGACCCGCTAGAGCATGCTGGCCGGCGAATGCCGCAACAGCATGTAATTCGGCCTCATAGACCTGAGATCCTGGTCACCGTGGGGCGCACAAGGCCAAGGTGAGTGTCCTCATGTAACAATGAAAGAGGAAGGAGACGGATATCACCGCAAGATCGTTATCAGAGACGCTCTCGGGAAAGAGTGATCGGATAGCCTCGATGGCCGGACATTCTCTTCACGCTCGTTGCTTCCTCAGACACCAGAAACCCTTTCGTGTCGGAGGCGTGCAAGAGCAGAGACTATTGTTACTGCTTTGACCGCTGGAGAGAGTGGAGGCTACCGTTAGGAACATTGATCACGTGATGGCGAGGAAAGAACAAGTGCCATAGCCCCGCCACAGTGCCAGTGATGCTCGTAATCGGTTGCTCGGTTGTCATACAGGGGATCGTAGACTCTACGGCCGGTTCCTGATCTTGATCCAGAGAGGCAAGCCGGTCCTCGAGACGCCTTTGTTCCGTAACTGATATCTCGCTCGCTTCCAGACCGATCCTTCCCTGGTCGATCCATCGGACGGTATACAGCGCACAGTCGACAGGGTATTCTCCATCCGGCACCAGGACCCGGACAACGACACAGGCCCCTTCTCTGATAGCGCTTTCCGTGGCGACGCGTAAACCCTGTAGTGATATATCCACCGTCCGCCCTTCAACAAACAAGCCGTCAGTGAATACCTGAACAGGATATTGGACCTTCCACCGCTTCGCTCGAGAAATAGCCATCAGCCCCTCCGTCGTTACCCAATCCCTGTGGCAAGTGTAGAGTGCCGATATGTGATTGCCCATTCCCCATTCGAGTTAACACGTTCGCGCTAGAGATGGGTAGGAGATGGCTGTACACCGTTGAAAGATAAGCTGAAGCGAGAAAACAGACGGAAGATCGGGCAGTTCAAAAACCAGTACTTGCGGCCTCATAACCCAAAGACCAAAGATTCAAGTCCTCCCCCAGCAGCCAACTCCGTAGGCCTGTGAATTTGATTCTTGTTAAGAACGATGAGATGTTACCGCCCTTAAGAAGGAGGGCATGCCGATGTTCCTACTCCAGACCGCTGGGCTGTTCATTCTCACAGCGCTCGCTGAGATCGTTGGTTGCTTTCTCCCGTACCTCTGGCTTCGTAAGGGTGGATCAATCTGGCTCTTGGTTCCGGCAGCGCTCAGCCTGGCCATCTTTTCCTGGCTCCTCACGCTCCACCCCGCTGCCAGCGGACGGGTCTACGCGGCCTATGGTGGTGTTTATGTGGCCACGGCCCTCGTCTGGCTGAAGGTCGTGGACGGCGAGAATCTCTCAGTCTTCGATTGGACCGGGGCAGGAATCGCGCTGTTCGGTATGGGGGTGATCGCCTTCGGGTGGACCGCGAACGAGTAGCCTTGCCCCCTTCCCCATATCACCGGACAATCTTTATAACTGTCCGGACGCTCAAGCACTTTGACTTTACTCATAGAGGATGACCGCTCACGAGGCTGAAAATGGAGAAGACATAGACGGGCGGTGGGTTTTCTGATTCGATCAGGAATATGAGATTCCGCCCGCTTCAGTGGCCGCAGTATTACTACTTTGGGTCGGTCATCTTTCTGTTGATCGACTGGCTGGCCGGCGCCAATGTGCGCGCGGTCGGATTCGCGGCCTATCCCACACTCCGGATGACCTACTACCTGGCCTGCCTGCTGTTCGGCCTGATGATTCGACTGTTTCCAGCCTGGTCGGCACCGGTGACGCTGGCCGAGAGCACGCTCAACATCACGGCGCTGATGATCTCGGTGATGACCCCGCTCTACACCTTCGACGTCGAGAATCCATCGGGGCCGCTGACCGCCTTTCCACAGCTGGCGATCAATTTCATGATCTCCGGCACCGCGGCGGTGCTCGCCTGGTACCAATCCCTATATGCGATCCCGGGCCTGCGGTCCCGCTGACACCCTCTGCCAGACGATGTCGGCAGCCATTCTACCGCTTACTGTAGATGGGCGGCTGGGTTTGGTGGGAAAGGATGTACACCTGGACTCAATAACTGGCGGCCGGTTCTTCGTCCAGCCACGCATCGCCCTCAGGCTGCTCTGCCGCCGCTGTCTCCAGGGATTTGAAGTCAAAGAGGCGCGAGTCCATCAAGAGTGCCGGCGCAATATTGGTGAGGGCGGCGGCGATGCTGTCAGAACTCCCCGGTGATCCCTGCTCCCACTCGCGCAGAAACGCTTTGACTTTTTTCCGCTTCAGATTCTCCTGAGATCCGCAGAGGTCGCAGGGGATGATGGGGAACGCACGCAGTTCGGCATATCGTTCCAGATCGACTTCCTTCACCAATGCCAGCGGCCGGATGACAAGGTGACGCCCGTCCTTGGAACGCAGCTTCGGCGGAATGGCTTTGAGCTTCCCGGTATAGAACAGATTCAGGAACAGGGTTTCCGCGATATCATCACGGTGATGGCCCAACGCGATCTTGGTGGCGCCCAGCTCACTGGCAATTCGATACAGATGCCCCCTGCGAAGACGCGAACAGAGCGAGCAGGTCGTCTGCCCCTCAGGAATAAGCCGTTTCACAATCGAATAGGTATCGCGCGTTTCAATGTGGAACGGGACTCCTCTGCCGGTCAGATAGTCCGGCAAGACATGAGCCGGGAAGCCCGGTTGTTTCTGATCGAGATTGACGGCCACCAGGTCGAACCGCACCGGTGCGCGGCGTTGCAGCACGAGCAGGATATCGAGCAGACCATAACTGTCCTTGCCGCCGGACAGACACACCATAACCTTGTCGCCGTCCTCGATGAGACGATAGTCGCTGATGGCCTGACCCACCAGCCGGCAGAGGCGAGTCTGGAGTTTGTCCGTTTCCTCGTCCAGTTTATGTGGAAGCTTCATCTGGATTGCCCAAATTGAATTCGGCAGGATTGTACCTGCCCCGGCGATGTCCTGTCGACATGAGGCCATGCACAGAGGCTCGTACAAACACCTTGCCGCATACGATTCTCTTTATCTGCACCGGCTACATCTTTCGCAGCATAGTCCCGGAGTAGGCCGTGCAGGCGAAGATCGGGCAGAAAAGTGGCACGACTGCCACACTTTTTGTGAGCGGAAGACCCGACGGGCGCCGGTTTCAGTTCAATCTTGAACTGTCTGAACATTTTTTCTCCTCCTGCCCGTTCTTCTCTCCCCTACATTGGATTCTCTCCGCCACCATACCGGCGGCTTGAAAACTGCGTGCTATAGTTTCTTGAGCACGGAAAAACAACGCGAATTCGGGACATCGATCGTATGCAGCGCTCAGGGCTGGACGCACTCAAGACACCGGTCACCGGACAGGGAGATCCCCACTGGGCCGCCTGGTCGGACGAGGCCCTGCTGGATCTTCCGATGTGCGAACTCCACCTGGAAATCAAAGGCGGATTTCTCGAACAGCCGATCGCCGAACTCAGCCGTGAACTGGAAGAGCGCCGCTTGCTCTTTCGCCCGCACTTCTGGATTTCGAATGAATGGTTTACGCCCGACGGCATTCCCGGCATCGCCGTCCCGTTCTACCTCGCCCATCCGCGCCTGGCAAAACTCGAACTGAGCCAGATGCTGGAGGTGGAGGGCGGAACCCCGGAATGGTGTCTGCGCATCCTGCGTCATGAAGCCGGGCATGCAATCGAGAACGCGTACAAGATTCGCCGCAGAAAGACACGCCAACAGATCTTCGGAAAATCCTCTCAGCGGTATCCGATGTTCTACACCCCACGGCCCTATAGCCGCAGTTTCGTCCGCCACCTGGATCTCTGGTATGCGCAGAGCCATCCGGACGAGGATTTTGCCGAGACCTTTGCTGTCTGGCTCACACCGGACTCACTGTGGGAAGAACGGTATCGTGGCTGGCCCGTCTTGAAGAAACTGACCTACGTCGATCAGCTGATGAAGGAGCTGACGGGAGTGCCCCCTCCCGTTACTTCGCACGAGGAACTCGATCCGCTCCCCGGCTTGAAAAAAACCCTGCGCGAACATTATGAGCACAAGCGCCGGCATTACGGAGTCGAGCGGCAGTCATTGTACGATCCCGATCTTAAACGCCTGTTCTCGAACCTGCCGAGCCACTCAAGCAAGCCGAGCGCCGCGACGTTTCTGAACCGGTTTCGGCGGGAAGTGCGGCGGAAGGTTGCGAGTTGGACCGGCGAATATCAATACACCATCAATCAGGTGCTTGAAGACATGATCCGGCGATGCCGCGAATTGGATCTTCGCGTCCCGGTGGGTGAGGAGCAAGCCAAACTCGATTTCACCATTCTGCTGACCGTCCATACCATGAACTTCTTACGAAGCGGACGGCATCGGGTGGCCCTATGAAACGCCTGCGCGTGCTCGTCCTCATGCATGAAGATCTCGTCCCGCCTCAACAGACCGCGGGTTGCGACCCCAAAACGGCAGAGTGGCGGACTGAGTATGACGTCGTCACGACACTGAAGAAGCTGGGACATGACGTGCAGCCGCTCGGGGTCAAAAGCGATCTGGGAGTGATTCACAAAGCCATCGCCGAATGGAAACCGGACATTGCCTTCAACCTGCTGGAAGAATTCGACGGCGTGTCTGTCTACGATCAGCATGTGGTGTCCTATCTCGAACTCCTACGCGTGCCCTATACCGGCTGCAACCCCCGCGGGCTGATGCTGGCGCGCGACAAAGCCATCACCAAGAAGATGCTGTCCTTTCATCGAATCCCCTATCCGGAATTCATCGAGGTGCCGCAAGGACGCGTGGTGAGACGGCCGAAGTGGCTGACGTTCCCATTGATCGTCAAGTCGGTGAGCGAGGAAGCGTCCCTGGGAATCTCACAGGCGTCGATCGTCGAAGATGACGACAAGCTGAGCGAACGGGTAGCCTTCATTCACAGTAGCATCGGAAGCGGCGCGCTCATTGAACGATACATCGAAGGCCGTGAGTTTTATGTCGGGGTGATCGGAAACAGTCACCTCCATGTGCTCCCGGTCTGGGAACTCATCATGGACAAACTGCCGGACGACGCCAGACGGATCGCAACCGAACGGGTGAAATGGAGCCGGACATACCAGAAAAAATATGGGATCACCTCACGCGAAGCCAAGAACCTTCCACCGGGGAAAGCCGAAGAAATCCAACATTTGGCCAAACGGATCTACCGGGCGCTTGGTCTGAACGGGTATGCGCGGATTGACATGCGGATGGACGCAGAGGGGCAGCTGTATGTCCTGGAAGCCAATCCGAATCCGCAGATCGCGCACGACGAGGATTTCGCCGACTCAGCGGAAAAGGCGAACTACCACTACCAGGAGCTGTTGCAGGAAATCCTGAACGTCGGCCTTCGCTGGCGTCCTGCCAAAGCGGCGTGACGCGCGGCACGTCTGCACGCGCGCGCTAGCCCGCAATATTCATGACGGTTCGTCACGAAATCGCTGAGCCGCGTGGCGAGAGCGGCGCGCGGAGCCCGGAGAACCTGAGGCGTACTCATGCAGTACGTCGAAGGTCCGAGGGGCGAGCCCGCCGACCGAAGGCGTGTCGCAGCAGCGGATCGGCGATTGCAGTAGAAGCGCTCATGAATAATGCGGGCTAAGGTCCCCACCGGAAACCGAACATCAGCGCCACGCTCGTTTTGTCTTCTTCGCGGAGAGCGGGAGTCAGATCGATATTGTGCAGATTCACAATCACCGTCGAAGCCAGGGCAATATTGTGGACGACCTGGTATTCGAGCGAGAGCCCGATCGGGATGTACCAACTCGTGTCGCTTTCATCGATGCGCCCCCGCCCGATTCCACGGTCAAGACCGACGTGCATCAAGCCGAAGCCGGTGAAGGGGACCAGGTTGATGCCGTTGTTGAAACGGAGATGATACTTCGCAACACCCGCAAAAGAGATTTGGAAAAGATCTCCTGTCGGAGTAATCTGCATCATCGGGCCGAACGAAAAGTTCCGATCGGGGTAATAGTCGACATTGAACCCGAGATTGAAGACGGTGTCGTGAACGGTACCGGCAGTAAAGCCCAGATCAGTCCCGGCCCCCCAGCGGTTCTCATCCGAAAAGGCCGGCGAGACAAACGTGCCGAGCCAGAGCAATCCCGCAAGTGTCACACTGAGAAATTTTCGACAGTCCGCTATGCGCATGACGACACCTCGCTCAACATGGGCCGACTCTAACACAGCACCTATAGACGGACAAGCCGCTTGAGCAGCGGACAGACCGTGCAGTATCCTCCCCGCAGCCGAACCGAATGAGGTGAATCGATCATGACTCCCGCACAAGCCGCGGCCGCGTTGCTCCAGGCGATGCCGCAGCCCCCATCCTTCGCGCAGCTTGAAGAATATGGACTCACCGCATCTGCCTCGACGGCTCGGGCGATTTCGCGAGAAATCCTCTCATTGAATCTGTACTGGATTATGGCCGCCATCGACGCGCACATTCCGATGAAGTATCAGGGTGCGATCCGGGAAACCCTATTGGAATCGATCAAGACGACCTGGTGGGCATCGGGGCAACTCGGTCCCGGCCCCTGGGACTCCTATCAAACAGAATTGGACGAGCGGCGCGCCCGGTACAGCCGACTCGTCGATCACGAAGGCCTGAGCCACATGGCGGTGAGCGCCGAAGCCGCATCGCAGATCGAGAATCAGGGCATCATCCCCTTTGAAGAGCGGGACAAGTTACTGGTCCTCATGATCGACTATGCACCGGCAGCGGAATACGGCAGGCTGCTCGAGGAGGTGGGCTAGTGTGAGGCCCGCTCAGAGATACCGGTGCGAGAGCACCTTGCCGCTGTTGTCGAGTTCGTACAAGAGCGGCGCGCCGGTGGGAATGTTCAACTCCAGGACCTGCTCCTTCGACAATTGCTCCAACTGCATCACCAGCGCGCGAAGACTGTTGCCATGCGCCGCAATCAAAATGGTTTCACCCTTGAGAACACAGGGTTTGATCCTGGTGTCGTAATAGGGCAGGACCCGCTCCGCCGTATCTTTCAGGCTTTCTCCGCCAGGCGGACGTACATCGTAGCTTCGCCTCCAGATCTTGACCTGTGCGTCTCCGTATTTCGTCGCCGTCTCGGCCTTGTTCAACCCCTGCAACTCTCCATACATCCGTTCGTTCAAGGCCTTGTCTTTTTCAATAGGAATGGCCGTTTGTCCGATGGCCTCCAACACGAACCGCAAGGTCTCGTTCGCGCGGCTCAGGACAGAGGTGAACGCACGGTCGAATGTGAACCCCTTGAGTTTGTCTCCGGCGTTCTTAGCCTCTTCAACACCGCGCGGGGAGAGCGGCACATCGACCCAGCCAGTGAAGCGGTTTTCCAGATTCCATTGCGATTCGCCGTGACGGAGCAGGACCAGCCGAGCCATGATACGTTCCTCTCAATGGATGATAATCAGGGATCCGGAGCCGGCCCCAGAATACTGGATTGCGACTTCAAGTCAAGCCGGTAATAACACGCGACCTGCCATCCCATTGACCCTCTGATCCGGGAATACTCGGGGCGGCAGAACAACTGATCCTCGCCACGCTCGTCACGGTCCCCGATCTGGCAGGCTTTACCGGAAGCTGGTCGGAATCCGGCGGACCCTCTTGCACCATCTTGATGAGCGTCATCATAAAGAGTAGGTAAAATGCCACGCCGACCCAGATGACGTAGGGTTGCACTCCACCCGCTTCTTTGAGCGCCTGCTCTTGCTCCGGTTGATTCAGCTGACCGGCCTTCTTGATCTCGCCGATCTGTTCGCGACAATGCCAATAGTACAAGTAATTCCCCGTTGCTCCTGCGATGACACTCCAAACAAGGCCCGAGGAGACATCCCCCGTCATATAGGTCGAAATCATGGGGCCCACGGCATAGACGAACGCATGGAGGTACATTTTCCGATAGAGAAACCAGAGAAAGGAGATGAAGAGAAATGCGGGCCAGTTCCAAGACAGGGCAAATTTTGGCTGGCCGTTCGCTGAAAACTTCTTGAACTGAACCAGGTACCGATCGGCATTGGGACCGATAAATTGCCGCCAGAGTGATTCTTCATCCGGGATCGGCGGGGGCGATGCAGTGACGGGGTCGGAAACCGGCTCTGCGGCGGCGGTTGTGTCGAGGGAAGTCCCGCACTGATGACAGAAGGCAGCGTCGTCTGGATTCTGTTGGTTGCACCGGCTACACAACTTCATTGTCGCGCAGCTTATCACACTCGGAAGCGATAGAGCTGCCCCTTCGGTCCCGACCTATTGTCCCCCGCCGCCCTTATTGCTTTCACTTCGACCCTGTGCTAACTTCCCTTTCTTTCTAATGGGATACGTAGTGTCATGCCAACCCAAGATTTGAAAGACAACGCGGCCAAATACCTGATGCAGACCTACACGCGTCAGCCGATCTCGATTGTTCGAGGTCGTGGCGCGAAGGTGTATGACATGGAAGGCCGGGAGTATCTCGATTTTGTCGGCGGCATCGCCGTCAATCTGCTGGGCCACGGGCATCCGGACCTCGTCCAGGCCATCCAACAGCAAGCGGCACAACTGATCCACGTGTCGAACCTCTACTACACGGAACCGCAAGTCACATTGGCAAAAATTCTCGTCGAGCACTCCTTTGCCGACCGCGCGTTCTTCTGCAACAGCGGCGCGGAAGCCAATGAAGCCGCCATCAAGCTCGCACGGCGCTATGCGCACATGAAATACGGCGAGAGCCGGTTCGAAATCATCACGATGAAGAATTCATTCCATGGCAGGACGCTGGCCATGATCACCGCTACAGGGCAAGACAAGGTTCAGAAGGGTTTCGAGCCGCTGATGCCGGGGTTTTCCTACGCGCCATTCAACGACATGGCTGCGATCGAAGCCATGGCCGGGGAGCGGACTGCCGGCATTATGCTGGAACCGGTGCAAGGCGAAGGCGGGGTGCATGTAGCCGGCCGCGAATACCTCACGCGCCTTCGGGAATTCTGTACGACACACGATATCCTGCTCATTTTCGACGAAGTGCAAACCGGGATGGGCAGAACCGGCACGCTCTTCGCCTATGAGCAATTGGGAGTAGCGCCCGACATCATGACCCTGGCCAAGGGGTTGGGCGGCGGGGTTCCGATCGGAGCCTGCCTGGCCAAGGAGCCGGTTGCGGCGGCATTTTCGGCTGGCGCCCACGCGTCTACCTTTGGCGGAAATCCGCTGGCCTGCGCCGCGGCAGTGGCCGTATGTCGGGCGCTGCTTGAAGGACATGTCTTGGATCGAGTCAAGCCGATGGGCGACTACCTGGCCAACGCCTTGACTGAGTGCAAAGCCCGCCATCACGTCGTACGGGACGTCCGCGGTATCGGCCTTCTGCAGGGCATGGAATTGGACATCGATGCCAAAACGGTGGTTGCCGAGGCCTTATCGCGCGGCGTGCTCATCAATGCGGCAGGCGAGCGGGTGCTGCGATTTGTGCCTCCGCTGGTGATCACCACACAGGAAATCGACCAGCTGATCGACACGTTGAACGCGATCTTCACCCGGTGAATGATGATAGAAAACAATACCCCTCGCATGACCAAGCAGCCTCACCAGAGACCACGCAGGCCCGGCTACGCCAAAGATCTTCTGGACGTGGCGGCCATGCCGCGCAAGCAAATCGATGATTTGCTGCGCCTGGCGGCCTCGCTGAAAACCAAGCAGCGCCGATCGACGCCCCATCGGCTCTTGCCCGGCAAGACACTGGGGCTGTTGTTCCAAAAGCCGTCGACACGCACCAGAGTGTCGTTCGAAGCCGGCATGAATCAGCTGGGAGGCCATGCTCTGGTGCTTCCCATGGGAGACATTCAGCTCTCGCGTGGAGAAACGGTCTCGGACACGGCGCGTGTGCTCTCTCGTTACTTGGATGGAATCGTGATTCGAACCTACGACCACGCCGTCGTCGAGGAATGGGCGGCAGAAGCCAGTATGCCGGTGATCAACGGGCTGACAGACCATAGCCATCCATGCCAAGCGCTGTCCGATCTCCTGACGATTCAGGAAGTCAAAGGCCGGCTCAAGGGACTGACCCTTGCGTACATCGGAGACGGGAACAACGTCGCCAATTCTCTCATCGAAGCAGGCGTCAAAATGGGCATGCGGGTCGTCGCCGGATGTCCGGCCGGTTATCAACCGGATCAACACGTCATCGACCGGGCGATCGTCGAAGCAGAAGCCACCGGCGGCGCGGTCGAGATCCTGGAAAATCCCCAGGTCGCAGTGAAGGAAGCGGACGTGATCTACACCGATGTCTGGATCAGTATGGGGCGCGAACGTGAACAGGCAAGGAGGCTGAAAATCCTGGCCTCCTATCAACTCAACGGACGGCTGCTGCAACGGGCCAAACCGGATGCCATCGTCATGCATTGTTTACCGGCCCATCGTGGAGAAGAGATCGCGGCAGACGTACTCGACGGGCCACAGTCGGTCGTCATCGATCAGGCGGAAAACCGGCTGCACATGCAGAAAGCGATTTTGGTGCAGCTGCTCACTCGACAGAAAGGCGGATAGTCCGAAACCATCATGACACGCAAACCGATCAAGAAAATTGTCCTGGCCTATTCAGGCGGGCTCGACACCTCCGTTATCTTGAAATGGCTGCAAGAAACGTATGACGCCGAGGTTATCGCCTTCTGCGCCGATCTCGGCCAGGGCGAAGATCTGCGGGCCATCAAAGCCAAAGCGCAGAAGCTCGGCGTGAAGAAGGTGTACGTCGAGGATCTGCGTGAAACGTTTGTGAAAGACTACGTGTTCCCGATGTTGCGCGGCAACGCCATGTATGAAGGCTGCTATCTGCTGGGCACCTCCATCGCCCGCCCGCTGATCGCGCGCCGGCAGGCCGAGATCGCCCTGAAAGAAGGCGCCGAAGCGGTCTCGCACGGCGCAACAGGCAAGGGAAACGATCAGGTGCGATTCGAGCTGACCTATACGGCACTCGCGCCCGGCCTGAAAATCATCGCCCCCTGGCGCGAATGGACGATGCGGTCAAGGCGCGAATTGATCGAGTATGCGGAGCGGCATGGCATTCCGATCACCGCGACAAAAGCCAAACCCTACAGCATGGACCTGAACCTCTTCCATATCAGCTATGAGGGAGGCATTCTCGAAGATCCCTGGTCGGCCCCGCCGGATGAAATATTCCAAATGACGGTCTCCCCGGAACAGGCCCCGAACAAGCCGCTGGAAGTTGAGATTGAGTATGTTGCCGGCAACCCCGTGGCCGTCGACGGCAAAAAAATGAGCCCGGCGACGCTCCTGGCCCATCTCAATAAGCTGGGCGGCGCACATGGAATCGGTCGAGTCGATTTGGTCGAGAATCGCTATGTCGGCATGAAGTCTCGCGGGGTCTACGAAACACCGGGCGGCACGATTCTCCATGTCGCCCACCGGGGGCTTGAATCCTTGACGATGGACCGTGAAGTGCTTCACTTCCGGGACAGCTTGATCCCGCGGTACGCCGATCTTATCTACAACGGCTATTGGTTCAGTCCTGAGCGTGACATGATCCAGACGGCGATCGATGCCGCCCAAAAAGATGTGAGCGGCACGGCGCGCGTCAAGCTGTACAAGGGCGGGTGCACGCTTGCCGGCCGTAAATCCAAGAATTCCCTCTATCGTTTGGACATCGCCACATTCGAAGAGGACGAAGTCTACGACCAAAAGGACGCGGAGGGATTCATTCGCCTGAACGGGTTGCGATTGAAAATCAGAGCTCAGCGGAGGAAGGCTTCAACCTGATGGCGACGGCAAAACAAACCCGCCGGACATCCGCCGCTTCCGGCAAGGCCTGGGGAGGGCGGTTTCGCGAGAATACGAACCGGCTCGTCGAAGCCTTCACCGTTTCGGTGGCAGTGGATCGGCGGCTCTATGCCCATGACATCCAAGGAAGCATTGCGCATTGCCAGACACTCGGCAAAGCACGCGTGCTGTCACCCCGCGAAACGAAAACCATTGTGCGCGGGCTTACCCTGGTCAAGGCGGAGCTGGACCGGGGGCGGTTCAAGTTTACGCCCCACGACGAAGATATCCACATGGCGATTGAACGGCGGTTGACCGAACTGATCGGTCCCTTGGGCGGCAAGCTGCATACGGGCCGGAGCAGAAATGATCAGGTGGCGCTGGACATTCGACTCTATCTCCGGGACCGACTCGACCGGCTGACTGAGCAGTGCGCGGAATTTCAGCGCGTCTTGCTCGCCCAGGCACATGCGAATCTTCCGATCGCAATGCCCGGCTATACCCACTTGCAACGGGCGCAGCCCGTCCTGTTTGCCCATCATCTGCTCGCCTATGTGGAGATGGTCGATCGGGACAAGGGACGTTTCCGCGATGCCAAAACCAGACTCAACGTCATGCCGCTCGGGTCAGGAGCCTTGGCCGGAACGAATTATCCGGTAGATCGGCGATACACAGCCAAGCTGCTGGGTTTCCCGGCAGTGACGGCCAACAGCATGGATGCGGTATCCGATCGCGACTTCATGATCGAAACGGCATCAGCCTTATCCATTGCAATGATGCATTTGTCCCGGCTCAGCGAAGAGCTGATCCTCTGGGCATCGCAGGAGTTCCGGTTCGTCGAGTTGCCGGACGCATTTTGCACCGGCAGCAGCATGATGCCGCAGAAAAAGAATCCCGATGTCCCCGAGTTGGTCCGAGGCAAGACCGGGCGTGTCTATGGCCACCTCATGAATCTTCTCGTCACCCTCAAGGCCCTCCCGTTGAGTTATAATCGGGACTTGCAGGAGGACAAGCCGGCGCTTTTTGATGCGCTCGACACAGTAGAGGCCTCCCTGGAGGTCATGACCGAATTGATGCGCCGCCTCAAGGTGAACCGGGACGTGCTCGCGCAGTCGTTAGAGAGCGGTGGTTTTCTTGCAACCGAATTAGCCGACTACTTGGTGGAACGCGGCGTGCCCTTTCGGGAAGCGCATGGAATCACTGGACAGATCGTACGGTCGGCGATTGAACAGGAGCGCGAGTTGACTGATTTTTCATTGCAGGAACTGCGCGTGTTCTCCGATCGGATTGAACGAGGAGTCTTCGCGCGATTGACCGTTTCGGCGGCAATCGACCGGAAGCGCCAGATCGGCGGAACGGCGCGTGGACGAGTAGAGCAACGGCTCAAAGAACTGGAGCGGTCACTCCGATGAAACACCTCGCACTCATCGTCACAGCAGGCCTGGTGAGTTCCTGCGGTGTGGTAGGGGCGCCGGTTGCGCCGGAGACCGTCGGCGTGACGCCCACCATCGAATCGCAAAAGAGGCAGCATGAGGCCCAGACGGCGCAGCAGCGGGAAACGGCGGCTAAATCCGAAGAGCCGGACCCTGCCCTGCTGGACCAGGATGAGCTCCTGCCGCCGTTGCGTCCGGTGGGCACGAGATGAGACGTACCGGCCTGATTCGCGCAAGTCGCGTGGATGAGCACTTTGACGGCTTGAACAAGGAATTTCAGCATGAATAATTTCGAGTATCGCCACGGCGAATTATATTGCGAGCATGTGCCGGTCAGCCGCATCGCAAAGGAGCTCGGGACTCCCTGTTATGTCTATAGCCATGCCACGCTCGTCCGCCACTTCAAGGCATACGACAGTGCCTTCAAAAATATTCCCCACATCGTCGCCTTCGCAATGAAAGCCAACTCCAATCTGGCTATCCTGCGATTGATGGCGAAAGAGGGCGGCGGCGCGGACATCGTGTCGGGCGGGGAACTGTTTCGAGCCCTCAAAGCAGGCGTGCCGGCTTCCAAGATCATCTTCGCCGGCGTCGGTAAATCGGCCGAGGAAATCCGCGATGCGTTGAAGGCGGACATCCTCATGTTCAACATCGAATCGTCCGCGGAGATCCACGCGATCAA
>MSXM01000063.1:16829-51131 GCA_002083565.1 Nitrospira sp. ST-bin4
ATGAAGAAGAGCAAGTTCGGCATTGCGGCGGATCGCGCGCTGGAAGAGTACAAGATGGCGTCCTCACTGAGCCATATCGACATTGTCGGTGTTCACGCCCACATCGGCTCACAATTGACGGACGTGACGCCGTTCGTGGATTCGCTGAAGAAGGTCGTGGCGCTTATCGATACGCTGAAAGGCCAAGGCATCAATATCCGCTATCTGAACATCGGCGGCGGGCTCGGCATCACCTATGATGCGGAGAAACCGCCCTTGCCACAGGACTTGGCCGATGCGATTTCGCCGCTCGTCAAGGATCTGGGCCTGACGCTGGTGATGGAGCCGGGCCGTGTCATCGTCGGGAATGCCGGCATTCTCGTCACAAAAGCCCTCTACCGCAAAGAGGGAGAATCGAAGACCTTCGTCATCGTCGACGCGGCCATGAACGACTTGATCCGCCCCAGCCTGTATGGCGCCTATCACGAAATCCGCCCGCTCGATGAAGCCGCCGGTCATCGCGACAAACAGCAAGTCGATATTGTCGGTCCGGTCTGCGAGTCGGGAGATTTTCTGGCCAAAGACCGGTTGTTGGCGACTATCCGCCCGGGAGAATTGCTGGCTGTGATGAGCGCAGGGGCCTATGGATTTGTCATGGCTTCGAACTACAACTCCCGGCCTCGTGTGCCTGAGGTGCTCATTAAGGACGGGGAAATCCACGTTATTCGCGCACGCGAAACCTACGACGACTTAATCAAGGGCGAAACCATTCCGGCTTTTCTCAGCTAAGAGGCGCCATCATGTTCACCGGTTCGCATGTTGCCATCGTCACACCGTTTAGGAAAAGCGCGATCGACGAGCGGGCATTCTCTGATTTGATCGAGTGGCAGATCGCCAGCGGTACAAACGGCATCGTGCCCTGCGGCACCACCGGCGAATCCGCCACGCTGTCCCATGAAGAACACAACCGGGTCATTGAGTTGACGGTGGAAATCGTGAACCGGCGCGTGCCGGTCATCGCCGGGACCGGCTCGAACAGTACAGACGAGGCCATTGCTCTCACCCGGCATGCGAAGCAGGCCGGAGCGGACGGCGCATTGCTGATCACGCCGTACTACAACAAGCCTACCCAGGAGGGCCTCTATCGCCACTACAAAGCGGTGGCGGAATCCGTCGATCTTCCGCTCGTGCTGTACAACATTCCCGGACGCACCGGCGTCAACATGCTGCCCTCGACCATTGCCCGCCTTTCGGCGATCAAGACGATCGTCGGAGTCAAAGAAGGCAGCGGATCGGTTCAGCAGGCATCGGATATCGTCCAGATGTGCGGCGACCGGTTGACCGTCTTGGCCGGGGATGATTCCTTGACGCTGCCGATGATGGCAGTCGGGGGAAAAGGCGTCATTACCGTGACCGCCAATATTGTACCGGCTGAAATGGCCGCTTTAGTGAACGCCTTTTCCAGCGGGAACATTGCCGAAGCCCAGCGGATTCACTTCAAGTTGTCGCCTTTGTTTGCGGCATTGTTCTTTGAGACCAATCCGATTCCGGTCAAAGAGGCACTCGGTATGATGGGTAAGATCGACCCGGAATTGCGCCTCCCGCTCTGTTCGATGGCGCAGGACACTCGAGACAAACTAGTCCGGGCCTTAAAAGACGCCAAGTTGATCTGATCGTTTACTTATCTCTACAACGGCAGGTAACCAGATGATTAAAGTGATTGTAGCAGGGGCAGCCGGACGAATGGGCTGTCGATTGGTGTCGCTGGTGAGAGACTCCACCGCTTTGACGTTGGCCGGAGCCTTGGAGGGAAAAGGGCACCACGCGTTGGGGGAAGATGCCGGAGATATGGCCGGAGCCGGGCATGCCGGCATCCCCATCACGGACGACCTGGCCGCCCTCATGGAACGAGGTGATGTCGTCATTGATTTCTCCGCCCCCGAAGCAACCCTGGAGCACTTGCGAATTGTCGCCCAGCATCGCCGGGCAATGGTCATCGGCACCACCGGATTTTCCCCTTCCCAACTCGACGAACTCAAATCCCTGGGTCGACAGGTTCCCTGTGTGCTGTCTCCCAACATGAGCGTCGGAGTGAATTTGATTTACAAGGTCATCGGCGAAATGGCCAAGACACTCGGTGAGGATTACGACATCGAGGTGATCGAAGCCCATCATCGCCTTAAAAAAGACGCGCCAAGCGGGACGGCACTCAAGATGGCCGAGATCCTTGCGCGGGGGGTGAACCGGGACTTGAATCAAGTCGGCGTCTATGCGCGCAAAGGACTGATCGGCGAACGCGCTAGAGGTGAAATCGGGATTCAAACGATCCGCGCCGGCGACATTGTGGGCGATCATACGGTGTTGTTCGGCGGCATGGGCGAGCGGATCGAAATCACCCATCGAGCCAGCAGTCGAGATACCTTTGCCCGTGGCGCGTTGCGCGCAGCACGATGGGTGGTCCGCCAGCATCCCGGTCTGTACGACATGATGGATGTACTGAGCCTTCGCTAATGACCGCCATCTACGGAGACACGTTCCGGCTTTCTCTCTGACTCAGCGCCTACCCGTGTGGAATTGCGCAGGACATTGGCCCGCATAGCGCATTCTCAGAGCACAGGGTAGGAGTCGACGGAGGAATCGGCACCTGGAAAGAGACCGGGCGGACAACGAAGCAGAAAACACACAGTGTTGTATGATTGTATCGACGGGGAATCATTCTGACGGTGCTATGCCTACACCTCTCCCAATGCACAGACTTCCGCCGAGTTTAATTCTCGTCCGGCAGCCTGCGACGAATCCTGCCACCCCGCCTATCACGATCGGGCAGGATTGAGAGACGAAAGCGGGAAGCAGCTTGCCGCCGCCTTCCGCTCATCGTCATTCATCAATTGGGATTGTAGCCTACAGATTAATGTCGAGCCGTGATGGGCCGGGGTTCCTGGTCCGCTGCTTTCCGACGACCACAATTCAAACAGGCAAATACCGTGATCGCAAGCCCAGCGTCCAAATCCACCGCCCGTTCAGGCAACATCGCACCGTGGCATTTATCGCATGTCTTCATGAATGGGACTTTAACATTTCTATTTCACGAAGCATATCCTCCTGAAGTACTGGATCGCAAAATGAAGGACTTCCCGTATCTGCCTAGTGCAGATGGTCCGTTTGGGCCCGTCATTTTTTCAGCCCTGCCAGAGCGAAGACCGGCCACTCCATTGACAGGTCGTACCCACTCCCATAGGATTGTAGGTATAGGACTATCAGACTACAATGTATAGACTTCTGTTCATTTCTGGACTTCTTGTCGTGTTCTACGTCTTGTTACGACAAGTCGTGCGCGGCTTTAAGAACAAGAAGATCGGTGACGGCGGGGCGTCAGTGGATCACGGTCAGATGGTCGAAGACCCGGAATGCCACACCTTCGTGCCGAGGAGCACGGCCGTGATTGAGAAAATTGACGGACAGACGTATTGCTTTTGCAGTAAGCAATGCGCCGTTGCATTTCAAAACCGGCAGGCAGGCTAGCAGCCTGAGTAGTTGTAGTCCGACAACTTATCTTCCTTGTCGAACTTCAGCGTTATCTGACATTGATTGGGAGAGAAGTTGAAGAATGGCGGGCCTGATTTTCCTCCGGCAATGCGATAATAGGTCCAGGTCTCGCCGCCGAAGAATCGGGGAGCTTTACCATCCGGAGTGCCCCAGTTTTTCTCGAACCAGGCCTTGTCCTTTCCTTGCATTTCTGCCGGTTTGAGTGACGCTTCAAGGTAGGGATTGCCTCCTCCGCAGGCCGTCAGGATGAAGCAGAGCAGCAAAAGCCAAACAGATCGTCGCATGGCGCTATCTCCGGGATCATACGCTTGTTAACATTGAATAACGCCCGAATCTTATCCCCCGCAGGAAGGCCTGTCAAACCGGCTGGTGAATAGAGAGATGGATTGCGATGAGATTGAGTTCTCCATACAATGGCCGATAGCGATACGTACGCATATGAAACCGCCTCAGACTTGAAAGGAGCCGCACATGCAATTTTTTCTCGACACCGCCAATGTGAAAGAGATTTATGAAGCCGCCAGTCTCGGCATCTTGGATGGCATCACCACCAACCCCTCGCTGGTAGTGAAGGAAGGCCGTAGTTTCAAGGAAATGCTGCAGGAGATCTGCAAGATCGTGGACGGCCCGATCAGTGCCGAAGTCGTCAGCGTGGAAGCGGACGCCATGGTGAAGGAAGGCAGGGAGCTGGCCAAGATTCACAAGAATATCGTGGTCAAGTGCCCGCTGATTCCGGAGGGGATCAAGGCGACGAAGAAACTTTCGGCGGAAGGCATCCGCGTGAACGTGACGCTGTGCTTCTCGCCGACACAGGCTCTTGTGGCCGCCAAGGCCGGAGCGTGGTGTGTCTCGCCGTTCATTGGCCGCCTGGACGATGTCAGCTCGGATGGAATGGCGCTGATCCGCCAAATCGTCACGATCTACAAGAACTACGACTATAAAACGCTGGTCTTGGTCGCCAGCGTTCGCCATCCGCAACATGTGGTGGAATCTGCGTTGGCCGGCGGCCATATCTGTACGATGCCTTACGGCGTGTTCCAGATGCTCTTCAAGCATCCGCTGACTGATGCCGGCCTGAAGAAGTTTCTCGATGACTGGAAGACAAAGGGGCAGCAGTAACAGCAACGGGACGGGCGTACTTTCTACGCTTCATCAGAAGACAGAACAGTTGCCTGTCCCTGTTTTCAGAATAACCAGTCTGTGCTGCGGAGCTGCTCAGGTACGCCCGATGGCCAGTTGAGCCTTGCGGAACACCGAGTGAAACATGGGGCGAGTCAGTTTCCCTGTAAACGTATTCTGCTGACTGGGGTGATACGAACCGAGCAGCGTCACCCCCCACGGCAAGCGATACATGACGCCATGGCCAAACTTGGGCGCGGGAGATGGGATCTCACGCCCTTCGACTCGGCAGGCTTTGAGATAGTGGTCGAAAGCGATCTTTCCCAGGGTCACCACCGCACGGACTTTCCTAAGAAGCCGCAACTCCTCCAGCAGGAACCGGCTACAGTGTTCAAATTCATCCGGCGCAGGTTTATTTCCGGGTGGAGCACAGCGCACGGTGGCTCCAATGTAGCAATCAGTCAATGCCAACCCATCGTCTCGATGGGTCGAGGTCGCCTGATTAGCAAATCCATGCCGATACAGTGCTTCGAACAGCCAATCCCCGCTTCGATCACCTGTAAATACTCGTCCCGTCCGATTCCCACCATGAGCAGCTGGAGCAAGTCCCAGCACATAGAGCCGCGCGCGAGGGTCGCCGAAACCAGGGACCGGACGTCCCCAATAGTTCCAGTCCATAAATTGACGCCGTTTTGTCTCCGCGATCGCACGCCGATAGGTCACAAGCCTTGCACAGGCCGTGCAATCAGTAATCACGCTGTTCAGAATAATCAGCGTCTTCATAGGGACGGGAAGTGTACCATGAACGAGAAGCTCGTTCCGCTTGCCGGTTACCGAGTCTGTTGCTAGCATGAGCAGTCGTCACACCCTTTGCTATACTTGATGTGCCTAACAGGAGTTTCTGAATGATTGCATTACAGGTACTTGCTTTTGCACTCGCAATAACGCTGAGCGGTTTCGCACGGCCCACAATGGTTTCGGCGGCCCACCCTTCGGATCAAACAGAGGACGACAAGGACCTCGTGCTTCCCGAGCCGCCGGACGGACAAGCTGAGCAGGAAGACCGCTTGGTGATCTTGCCGGAAATCAAGCGAGAAGGGGAGCGGTTCTTCCTCAGCTCGTTCAAGCTACCGGACAAAATTACCTTCGCGGGAGTGCCGGTTCCGCTCGATAACTGGCAGGTCAGAGAACGCATCGAGTACGAGTTTTATCAATTCCTGGAAGATCAGGGCGAAAGCATCATCCTCGCAAAACGGACCGGACGCTGTTTCCCTCCGGCTGAGAAACAACTGGCCGAAGCCGGCCTGCCGGACGACCTGAAATACATGCTGCTCGTCGAAAGCAAATGCATCTCGGCGGCGTACTCGAAAGCCAAAGCCTCAGGCCCCTGGCAATTCATCCCGTCGACCGGTCGCCGCTACCAGCTCAAGAGCGATGCAGTCCGTGATGAACGCCGGAACCTCGAAATGTCGACCGAAGCGGCCGTGAAATATCTTCAATATCTGAAAGATTTTCGACAGAACGATTGGTTCCTGGCCATGGCGTCCTACAACGCCGGCGAAGAACGAGTCCGTAAACTGCTCAAAGAGCAAAAGATCACCGACTATTGGAAAATGCACGGCCCACGCGAAACCATGCGCTATGTGCCGAGAATCATCGCGGCCAAAGAAATTTATTCCCAGCCGGAGAAGTATTTGGGTCTGAGCAAGAAAGACCTGTATATTCCGCTGGAGACAGAAACCATCACGGTGAATGTAAAAGAGTCGCAACGGACTCTGACCTCCATCGCGGAGGAATTCGGAACCTATTTCCTTGAACTCAAGATGCTCAACCCTGAATTCAAGAAGGACGTGCTCCCGCACGGCACTTACCATATCAGAGTTCCCCGCCAATCCTGTCCGAATCGTTGCTTCAAGCAAGAGACAACACCGTAGCACTCGTTCCTCATTATGCCGATACGCCTACCCGGCTCCCCTGCGCGATCGCTTCTCCGGAAGCTGATCGCTGCAGGACTCCATGCGGCTGATCCTTACCACGCGATTCTCCAGTCCGTTTCCTGCACAGGGCAATCCGTACGGGTAGGCCGCAAAACTCACGACCTCTCTCGTTTCAAGCGAGTATTCGCGGTCGGCGCCGGCAAAGCTTCGGCACGGATGGCCCAAGCACTCGAGCATGTTCTGGGATCACGGCTGGAAGGAGGGTTCATCGTCGTCAAAACAGGCCATAGCGTTCCCACCGAACGAATCACGATTGTCGAAGCCGCCCACCCGATTCCTGACCATTCAGGGCTCTTGGCTGCTAAACGGCTTCGAACATTAATCCAAGACTTCACTCCTCGCGATCTGCTGTTCGTGCTGTTATCAGGAGGCGCATCGAGCCTGTTACCTGCCCCGGTGCCTGGTGTAACTCTAGCCGATACGCAACGAACGACGCGACTGCTCCTCCGAGGCGGCGCAACCATCCAAGAGCTGAATGCGGTTAGAAAACATCTCTCCTTGCTAAAGGGCGGCGGCCTCGCCGCTTCCACACACGCAACAATCGTCACGCTCATTCTTTCGGATGTCATCGGCGATGACCTCGGCACAATCGGTTCCGGTCCGACGGCACCCGATTCGACAACATTCGCTGACGCGATCGACGTCTTGCGCCGGTATGGACTATGGTCGACCGCTCCCGAGGCTATACGCCGTCATCTGCTGGCAGGGAGGCAAGGGCGCGCATCGGAGACACTGAAAGCCGGCTCGCCAAGACTACTCCGCGTGCAGCATCATATCGTCGGCAATAACAGCGGCATGCTCCGCGCTGTCGTCCGCACCGCTCAATCGGCAGGTCTTCGGACTATTCTCTCGCGTCCTGCGTTGGTCGGAGAGGCGCAAGAAGCGGCACACCGGTTTACACGCCTTGCCAAACCCTATATCACGGGAAGAAAGAAATCGATGCGCCCGGTCTGCATCATCGCCGGAGGTGAGCCGACCGTCACGATGACGGGACGAGGAAAGGGCGGGCGGGCGCAGGAGTTTGCCGCCGCAGCCGCGTTGGATCTTGAGGGGATTCCGAATGCCTGGCTGGCGGCGGTCGGGACAGATGGCACCGATGGCCCGACTGAGGTGGCTGGCGCAGTGGTCTCCGGCACAACCCTGGCACAAGCTAAACAACGTGGCGTCGATCTTCACTCGGTACTCCGGCGTCATGACACCTACTCAGCCTTCAAGACTCTGGGATCCCACATCTACACCGGGCCGACGGGCACCAACGTCAACGACCTTTACCTCCTCCTCCTCCTGTAGGTACTATCGCCTTGATGACGCGTCCTTTCGTCCTTCCCCTCATCCACTGCACTGACCTTGCACTCGTTGGAGGCAAGGCCCTCGGCTTGGCCCGACTTGCAACAGCAGGATTTCCTGTTCCTCCCGGTATCTGTGTCACGACCGAAGCCTATGACCAAAGTCTGCGACTTTCCAATTTTTCAGCAAACGAGGCATGGCGCAACGCCTGCACCCTGTCAGGGCAAGAACGCGCGTCGGCACTGGCCGACTGTCAGGCCCGGATCAGAGGGGTGGACAGCTCGGTCCTTTCAACGCAATGGCTGACTCAACTACAGGCACTCGCTAGTCCACCCAATCAACGCTGGGCTGTCCGTTCATCAGCCACCAACGAAGACGCCGGACGCACAAGTTTTGCCGGCCTCTACCGCACTCACCTGGGCCTTTCCCTCTCTCAGATCGATGCCGCAATCAAGGACCTCTGGGCCTCGCTCTGGCAAGACGCTGTCGTGCGATACACCGTTGAGCGGATCGGTCGTCAAACAGTTCCCGCCATGGCGGTTGTAATTCAGCCTATGCTTGCTGCGCGAACCTCCGGAGTCGCGTATTCAATCCATCCGGTGACAGGCCGTTCGTTCCATGTGGCCGTGAACGCGGTGCCCGGCTTGGCGGCACCGTTGGTCGATGGACAGGTCACGCCAGACCAATATGTCGTCGAGATGGGCGAGGATCAGCAGCCGGCCAGAATTCGGCGACGCATTATCGCCTCCAAGCCACAGCGGTTGATTGCCACCGAGGAAGGATTGCGTCAGGAACTCATCCCCGAACCGGCCCGAACGCAGTCATCGCTCTCCGACGAGCAGCTGTTTGAACTCGCGCGCACGGCCAAGAAGGTTGAGCAGGCGTTCGGGTATCCGGTCGATCTCGAATGGGCGATTGATTCCCGGATGCTTTGGACATTGCAAGCGCGTCCCATTACCGGCATTCGCCCCTCGGCCGACTTAACCGATGACGACTGCGAATGGTCGCGTGCGAATTTCAAAGAAACAATGCCCGAACTGCCGAGTCCGTTGGGACTCTCATTTCTTGAACTGTTCATGAAGGAACATATCGTCGCGCCCTATCGACGGCTCGGCTGCCACATTCCCGAAGGCCTGACGTCCACACGCGTCCTCTATGGGCGCCCCTACCTGAATGTGACCCTCTTTCATTCGCTGATTGCACAACTGCGCGGCAACCCCTCTCTGCTGTCCGAACATATGGGGGGAGAACCAATCGAAGTCGCCCCGTCCGTCCAGCCTATCGGCTGGCTTGCATTCATGCGGGCGGGGATTCTCATGCTGATCGAAATGAGGCGCGCGGTCGCCAACGGAGACCGATGGTTTACCGACATGAAGGAGCTGGCCAAGCGATACGACGCTCCCGGGATCGGATCTCTGTCGTTTCACGACACCATTCGGAAACTGGATGAGTTGGGCGCCTGGCTTGACGCGCACGAGCTGACATTCGGCATCGCCGGCGGAGTAGCACAAAGTCTTGACGCCCTGGATCAGTTGCTGCCGCGCTGGTTGGGATCAGACTGGAGGGCGCTCTTGAACGACGCCTTGCAAGGGCAGGGCACGGTCATCAGCGCACAGCAGATTGTTCGCCTCGCGGAACTGGCGGAACTGGCACGCAACGAGCCCGTAACCGAAGCGTTTCTCTCCGCGAAACTATGGAGCCCGTCTGAGTTTCGGCAGGCCCTCAAGGGTACGGGGTTCCTTCGTGCATTTGAATCTTACATGAACGACTACGGCCATCGCGGATTAGGTGAATCCGATGTCATGTCGCCGCGCATAGCCGACAATCCTGAGGCCATTTTGGCGGTCCTGCGCGTGCAGATAAGCGCGCCCTCACCCGATCGCAAGACGATTCTTTCCCGCCAGGAAACGGTCCGAACGGCGGCATTGAGAACGATCAAACAACGCATGGGCCTGCGCCTGGATCGATGGGCGATCTTCTCCTGGTGGTATCGCCGACTCTGCCGGTTTTTCGCCCTGCGCGAAGCCAATCGCCATCACTTGATGTACTACTCGGCAGCGGCCCGCAATTTATTGCTGCACCTTGGAGATCTTCTGGTTGCGGAAGGTCTGTGTGATGCGCGGGACGATATCTTTTTTCTGACGATCGAGGACCGTGCCGCACTGGCGGCGGGAGGACAACGCAACTGGCGAGCCGCGATCGCCGCGCGGCGAGCGGAGCGGAGCCGCAATGCAGCGGTTCAGGTCCCCGATACCGTTCGTGATTGGGAAACAGCGAGCCGAGAAAACCCCTCCTTCGATCGCCGTGACGGAACCGGCCGGTTGTCCGGCCTGGCTATCAGCGCAGGATCCGTAGTGGGCCCGATTCGCCTCATCCAGTCCTTAGCCGATTGGGGGAAGGTGACACCGGGAGATATCATGGTGGCTCCCGTTATCGACCCCGGCATGGCCCCGCTTTTCGGTGTCGCCGGAGGACTTATCGTGGAAATGGGCGGCACGTTGTCTCATGGCGCCATCATTGCCCGTGAATATGGGCTCCCAACTGTAGCCAATGTCGAAGGGGCCATGACACGTCTACCAGAGGGACGACTCGTACGGCTGGATGCAAGGGCAGGAACCATCGATTTGGAACCAAGTTCATGACGGTCCTTCCGCTGAGTACCCATCGGCTAGGGCCGATTGGCTAGAGCTTTTACGCTCCTTGACCTTTTCCAAGTATTTCCGTAGGCTCCGCAGTCACTTGCAACAATTCTTGCCGCCTCACACCCGATGACAGGGCCTACGCACAACTCAGACGGAGTAGTCAGCCTGTGAGTGATATCATCCCCCTCTTAGCGAGCCTCGCAATCGGACTACTTCTTGGCGGCCTGCTCGCAGGCCTCTGGGTCACAAGCCGCTTGCGCGCCCAATCCCAGCGAGCCGAGGCAACGGTCGATGAACTGCGGAGACAATTGGATCGTGAGCGACAAGAGGAAGCAATGGTCCGCCAAGCGCTTGCCGAGGCTCAACAAGCGCGAACGGCCGCCGAGACCAGAATAGAAGACGTGACGAAACAACTTGCCGATCAGACGACGCTGCTCGACCAGGCACGTCAGGAACTTCTTGGTTCCTTCCAGGCTCTTTCCGGCGAAGCACTCAAACAAAACAACGAGGCGTTCCTGAAACTGGCCGCCGTTTCCTTTGAAGCCCTCCATGTCAAGGCGGAAGGCGAACTGGCCCAGCGGCAACAAGCGATCGATGGCTTGGTGCGCCCGCTGTATGAATCGTTGCAACGGTATGACGAACACATGCGTCTCTTGGAACAATCGCGCCAGTCGGCTTACGGCGGGCTTGATCAGCATCTGAAATCCCTGGCGGAATCGCACCAGCGGTTGCAACAGGAAACGGGCAATCTGGTGAAAGCGTTGCGTGCACCGACAGTGCGGGGCCAATGGGGTGAAATCACGTTGAAGCGGGTGGTCGAACTTGCCGGAATGGTGAGCCACTGCGATTTTGTCGAGCAGCAATCCATCACCGGCGAAGACGGCCGTTTTCGCCCCGATATGGTCGTGCAACTGCCGGGTGGACGTCAGATCATCGTAGACGCCAAGACCGTGCTCGCGGCCTATCTCGACGCGCACGACGCGCGCGACGATGCGCAACGCGCGGATGCGTTGCGCCGCCACGCCGAGCAGGTGCGGCACCGGATGGATGAATTGTCGTTGAAGGCCTACTGGTCCCAATTCGGCCGCGCACCCGAATTCGTCGTGCTGTTTCTCCCTGGCGAACAGTTCCTCGGAGCCGCGCTGGATCAAGACCCGCGTCTTATCGAAGAAGCATTTACCCGTGGAGTCGTCCTGGCGACCCCGGCGACGCTCGTCGCATTGCTCCGCGCCGTGGCCTATGGCTGGGGACAGCAACAATTGAACGCCCATGCCGAAGAAGCAGGCCGGCTTGGAAAAGAACTCTATGAACGCATGGCGGTGTTCGCCGAGCATGTCAACGACGTCGGACAAGCCTTGGGCAAGAGTGTGTCGGCCTATAATCGTGCGGTGGGGTCGCTGGAGACGAGAGTGCTACCGGCCGCGCGCCGATTCAAGGAGTTGGGCATCTCGTCGGAAAAAGAGATCCCGCAACTCGAAGCGGCAGAAATCGTTCCACGCAAAACCTTGCCGTTCGAGACCGACTAAGGAGATTGCATGACTGACGAGCAAACGATGGTCCAAGACTTTCACCGGAAATTCGAGATCCTGATCCAGACTGCCCCTACAAATCTAACTGACGAGATCAAGCAGCTTCGCGTTCGCCTCATCCAGGAGGAGTTCGATGAGTTGAAAGAGTCGATGGCTACGGGAAATCTGGCATCGGTGGCCAAAGAAATGGCCGACTTATTGTACGTGATCTACGGCACGGCGGTCTCGTATGGAATCGACATGAAACCGGTCTTCCAGGAAGTCCATCGGTCGAACCTCAGCAAGGTCGGAGGCTACAAACGTGCCGACGGCAAGTGGATGAAACCTCCGACCTATTCGCCTGCTATGCTGGGACCGATACTAGAGGCGCAACGGGAACAACCGGTAACCGACGCATCCTCCGCCCAATGCACCTCAACGACACGGCGGCTGCATCCATGACGACACTCCACTGCCCCAGCTGTGGAACGCCTTTCATCCGGGCCGTCTATAGCGAAGGATCAGTGGAGAAGATTCTTGGTCGCTTCCGCGTATTTCCGTTCCGCTGCCAACTCTGTACAATGCGATTCCGAGCCTTTTGGACGAAGCCCCCCGATTCTACATCTTCGATAGATCGGCGGCAGTACAAGCGCCTGCCCGCATCGTTTCACGCCGAACTCTTAGCAGAGAATGCCGAGCGGTCCACCCATCGAATCACGGAGATTTCCATGGAGGGCTGCACGCTCGAAACCTCCGAAGCACTGCCCCGCGGAAGCTTCTTCGAACTCATGATTTCACCGGCATCGGAGAAGGAGGCCATCACCATCGAAACGGCGATGGTCTGTTCAGCACGGCAAGAATCGATGGGCATCCGCTTTCTTGAACTTCAGCCGAACGAGAAACAGCGCCTCAGCCAAGTCGTACTCAGCTTGCTCGTCGGGCAAAGAGCCCACCCAAGTCTCACGTACTAGCCGGACGTGCTGGGGAATGCCTGCGTCTAACCCGCTGCTCCATGGCGCGTGCGAGGCACAACAACGACAAGATTATCGATCAGGCGAACAGAGCCGAGACGGACGGCACCCAGAAGCACTGCGCGCGAGGCGACCGAAGAAAGCGGATCCAACGAGAGCGGATCGCACACAGCAAGATAGTCAACCGTTAGAATAGATGTTTGTTCGATCGTCGTCGCCATCGCCGACTGAATGGCCTGAACGTCAGTCGTCCCCTTTCGCATCACCTCAGCCCCCGCCCGAAGACTCTTGTACAACGTCGCGGCAATGGTCCGCTGCTCCGGTGAGAGATACACATTGCGTGAACTCATCGCCAAACCGTCTTTCTCACGGACAGTCGGATAGACAATGATCTCCACCCCCATATTCAAGTCTTTTACAAGTCGCCGAATCAACGCCGCCTGCTGATAATCTTTCTGCCCAAACAGAGCAATGTCGGGACGGACCATACCGAAGAGTTTTGTCACCACGGTGGCCACACCGGCGAAGTGATGCGGACGTACTTCTCCTTCCCATCGGCGGGCAATGGCCGGAACTGCAATAGTCGTCTGAAACCCTTCCGGATACATAGCCGCCACGGATGGCTCAAAACACAGGTCCACGCCTTCCTCCCGGCACAGCCGCCGATCGTTCGCCAGAGGGCGAGGATATTGAGTCAGATCCTCGGCGGGGCCAAACTGAGTCGGGTTCACAAAAATACTGACCACGAGCGCATCGCATCGCAGACGCGCAGCCCGAATCAGCGCCCGATGGCCGTCATGCAACGCGCCCATCGTCGGCACGAAGCCCACAGTGACACCTTCCCGCTTGAGGCGGAGACTCCACGCCGTCATCATGTGAGGAGAATGGACGATCTTCATGCGCCGGGCGGTGAGCTGCATGCGGGCCGAGAACCGTACCGGGTCGAGGGTTGAGGAAACAGCAACCGCACCTCCGGTCGATCCTTCACCGCAGCGAGCAGCTGGGTGATAGTCTGCTGTAAAACGGGATGTACCCACAAGGGATCAAGTTCGCTCAAGGGCATGAGGACAAATCGGCGTTGATGCAGCCGTGGATGCGGGATCACTAAGCCGGCTTGATCGATCACGCGCTGTCCGTAGAAAAGGATGTCCAGATCTATCGTTCTGGGGCCCGATCGGTTGTCTTCATCCCGATCAAGCGAGCGCTCGATCTCACGGAGGATCGACAACAGACTGTTCGGGGTGATATCGGTTTCCAGTTGAACCACACCGTTGAGAAACCACCCCTCGCCTGGCTGCGCATGGTCATAGACCGGTTCCGTTTCATAGAGCAGCGAGACACCGATCAATTGTGAGTGCGGCAACAGGCTCAGCAATGTCACCGCACGGTCGCAGAAATCGACCCGATCGCCGACATTCGACCCGAATCCGATGAAGACTGTCTCCATTAGAAATACCGTGAGGTGTGAGGCGTTAGGCGTAAGGTGTTAACATGGCAATGGCATCGCCTCTCACACAACTCCCCTCACGCCTTACCCCTTACTCCTTACGAGGTTCAGAATCCGGCTTTGCGGATTCGCTCCACCGCTTCAGCCAGCCGCTCTTTAGATGTGCACACCGTCATGCGGATATAGCCTTCACCCGGCGCGCCGAAGCCGTTCCCGGGCGTGGTGACGATACCGGCCTTCTCTAAGAGGTGCGCGGTAAAGGACGCCGACGTGTAGCCCTTGGGCACCGTCACCCAAATATAGAAGGCCGCGGGCGGCGCATCCACTTCCAACCCCAGTTTTTTGAGCCCCGGAATGATCGTATCCCGGCGCTCCTGATAAATCTTGCGGATGCCGTCGGTCACCGAGTCGTCCAGCCCCAGCGCCGTGACCCCGGCGGCTTGCACTGCTTCGAACACGCCTGAATCCATCTGACTCTTCACCCGACCCAACGCGGCCACCACATCCTTGTTGCCGACCACGAACCCGAGGCGCCAGCCGGTCATGTTGTAGGTTTTGGAGAGCGAATGGAACTCCACACCGACATCCTTGGCCCCCTCCACTTCCATGAAGCTCGCGGGGCGCTTCCCGTCGTAATAGATCTCCGAATAGGCCGCATCGTGGCAAATGATGATCTGATGCTCTTGCGCGAACGCGATCGCCCGCTTGAAGTAGTCCTTGGTCATGATGACCGACGTCGGGTTATTCGGCGAATTGAGCCACATCAGCTTGGCTTTCTTGGCCACCTCTTTAGGAATCGCATCGAGATCGGGCAAGAACCCGTTGGCCTTCGTCAGGGGCATGATGTGCGACACGCCGCCACAGAAACTGGTGCCCACCGGATAGACCGGATAGCCGGGACTCGGCACCAGCACGACATCGCCGGGATCGACGAACGCCAGGTGGATATGCCCGATCCCTTCTTTCGACCCGATCAAGGTCAGTACTTCATGTGCCGCATCGAGCGTCACATTGAAACGACGCTGGTACCAATCCGCCACCGCTTTCCGAAAAGACAGCATGCCCTCATAGGAAGGGTACTGGTGATGCCTGGCATCTTTGGCCGCATTGGCCAGACTCTCAATGATCGGCATGGGCGTCGGCAGGTCCGGATCGCCGATGCCAAGGTTGATGATGTCCACACCCTTGGCAATCGCAGCCTGCTTCATTTTGTCGATCGCGGCGAACAAATACGGGGGAAGCGTCTTGATCCGTGTGGCAACTTCTATCGGGAAACCGGACATTCAGCTTGCTCCTTTCGTCAGTATCAATCAACTACAGGCAAAAGGCGTGGACGAGCGGGGATATGCGCCCCCGCCTCCGGGCCCTTGCCATATGGTGTGCACAGCCTACTTCATGGAAAGGTGTCCAATCAATGAGGGGCATGAATCTTTTCGAGAGAGGCAAGCTGTTGAATGTTGGATTGCAGAAGTAATTCTCTTTTTCGTTCGGTAATTTATCGTTCGCAATTGCAGGTCTTTCATGGATGGCCCAATTGCACGGATTCAAATATGCTCACCTTATACCTTAGATAACGGTCAATCAGTGAACAAGGAGGGGTGCTATGAGGTATTTATCCACTCTAATCGGTTCACGTCTCGCATGGTGTCGGCTTCAGCGGAAGCGAGCGCTCACCAAGGATGAAGCAGAGAAGTTCCGCGCCGAAGAAGCAGGACTCCTTGATGCCTTGCATGAACGAACTCGGAATGGACTGTACGGCCAAGATCAACGCGCCTGTCGGGAACGCTATGAAATTGGCCTTCATGATGGGCAAGCACTTATGAATTTGCAGCGATGGAACGATGTGCGAGAGCAGACCGCAAACATCAATGCAGGGCGTGCGACTTCTCTTTTCTGCCAGCCGACTGAATGAGTGCAGGCCCTTGCAAGCCCATCCGTCATGACTCTGAGGATGCAGTATGAACTGCCCGCGTTGTAACGGATTCATAATCCATGAGTATCTTGTGGACTCAAGGGAGGGTTGTCTGTCTGGATTTCATGGATGGCGGTGTATTAATTGTGGCGCGATCGGCGATGACCTTATTGACTCACACCAGCAGCCCCTGCCCCCTTGTGTCGTCGACCGAAAATAGAGGCCTGACTGGTGAGGGCGAGCGGGGGTCTCGCTGAGCGGTACGCGAGCCAACGAGGTGTGGCTTCTCTCAAGTTGACGCTGGCACTCGCTCGGCCGATCTCTCCCGCACACTGTCTTCACTCCAACCAATTCTCCTTAGCTCCCTGCCGACAGAATCTCTCCAGACTAACTCATCCGTATCGAAATCATATTCTGGCGTCTTAGAATGCTCCCACTTCTTCATGAAATATTGGTAAAAGAGCATATAGAAGCCGCGGTCCATCAGGTTGTGTTGAAGCACATATTCCGGCATGTTCCGGACTTCGAGACTGCTGTGATAATGCTGGAGCCAGAGGTAATCGCCAAGAATCACCAATTTGACGAGCGGCGGGTCTGAATAGAACTTCAGTTTGACATCTTTGCCGCCCGCTTTGAGCTTTCTGAGGCACTCAATGGTTTTTCTCCCCTCCTCCCGGAGATGATCGAGAGTGAAATCAGGGCGCGAGAGCGCCCGCACGCGCACGCTGGCTTCCTTGCTGTAGGGATTCAGCAAGAGGATATTCGCCCAAAGACATGTCTGCAGCACAGGGTGAAAATCGCTTTGCGGGTCGGCAAAGGTCTCATAACCAGTGGATCCGATCACCATCACGCTTCTGCCGGTACCATGCCGTTCCTTTAATGCCCTGATACTTCGCCGTACACGCAGACCTCGGGTAGGCGAGAAGGATACCAATCCCGCGTTGATTGCCACGCGAGCCAACCGCCTATAGCGAACGCTGAGGCGGAGAAAGTTGAAGAGAATGATCAAAGCACTGGCGACACCGAGTTCGGTCGAAACCAGCGAGATTCCTTCATGGTCCACGCGAGACCAATATAGGAGAACCTTCTCAGCGATCATCGGCAAAGACGAGGCGATTGCGGCACTGAGGGTGACTACCAGAATATGGAATCCTATCTCCGCCACGTACGGGAATTTCATTTGGCAACTCCTTCTCGTCTGTGTTCGCTTGGAGCACGCTCAGGCCGCGCCCGGAGTCCCCCGGAGTCTGCTGCCCGTTGGAAGTTCAGGCTTCGGCTGGAACGAGCACGGGGGCCGCAGGGTCAAGCGCATTCGCTTCGCACATCTCGGTTTCATGGTGTAATCCGCACAGTACAGCCTTCATCGCGATGCCTGTCCTGGTGCTGGCGCCGATTTTGGCAATCAGGTGCTTCATGTGCTCTTTGACCGTCTGTTCTCTGATGCTGAGCGCGTTCGCGATTTCCTTGTTGGTCCAGCCCTTCAGCAGATGATGCAAGATCTCCGTTTCGCGCCACGTAAGTTGAAACTGTTTCTTCGACCGATCGAGTATGTGCCCGTGCCAAACGGCTGAACCGGTTACCTGCATGACAATCACAATTTTTGACTGTGCCATATGGACATCAGCCACGCTGAATCCGCACAACAGCACCGCATGTTCCTGGTTTCCCACAACACGTCTGACCTGAAACTGTTCCCAATCTTTCGACTGAGGCCTGATCTTAAGAAGCCGATGGAGTTCATCTGCCAGATTTGTTACGGCGACTGGCAAGATACCGTTTACCGTTTTCGCGCTTTCCCATCGCATAATGCTTTCGCATAACTCCATGGCTCGCTGGTTTCTGTAGCACGATCGTAGCGATGCTGTGAACACCAACAGGCCCGCCCTATCGAAACGTGAGTCAACGGTGTCATCCGAGCCGCCTGGGTTTGCGACAACGTCCATGTCCTTGCTAGTCATATTGTCCTCCTCCATGTGTTCGCACGATCGCGCCTCGGCCATTACACACCAGGAGAAACACCGTATCGATCAGGTGATTTATGTAATCTGTGGGGGGGGAAATCCTTGAAAAATGCTCTGACCGAGCGGGAAGTTGTTTACGGCGATACGAGCCCAATCCGAATCGCATACCGGACAAGACTGGCAGTTTCATGGATGTTCAGTTTCTGCATGATTCTAGTACGATGAGACTCAGCAGTCTTGACGGTGATTCCCAAGACCGCGGCGGCCTCCTTAGTGGTTTGCCCTTCCGCAATGAGCTGGAGAAATTCCCGCTCTCGCGGACTGAGCGGTTCCGATGGAATATCGGTCTTTGTTAAATACGCTTGGATGACGGTTTCCGAGACGCCCGGAGTCAAGTACATCTTGCCGCGCGAGACTTCTTGAATCGCCTGAACTAGTTCTTCTGCCGCCTTGCTCTTCAAGACATAGCCCTTGATCCCCGCACGGAGCGCTCCCAAGATTTGATGATCTTCGGTGTGCATGGTCAACAGTATGACTTTGGCCTTTGGACATGCCTGAAGGATGGCGCGGCCCGCATCGATGCCGTTTAGCAGCGGCATCGAAAGATCGAGCACGGCAACGTCGAACCGCAGGTTCTGCGCCAACTGTAAGGCCTCACGGCCATCGGATGCTTCTCCCACCACGCTGAATCCTTCACGCTCAAGAAGGACTTTCAGACCTTGGCGGACGATGAGGTGATCGTCTGCCAATAGAATTTCACACACCATGCAAGCCTCCCGGTGGACTTGAGGATGGAATCGTGACGGTGATCTCGGTTCCGCAGTCGGGACTCGACAGAATCACCAACAAACCACCTACGCTGTTCACGCGCTCTTGCATACCAATCAAACCGAGCCCAAGCTTTCCGGCCTTATTCAAGACCGTCGGTACGTCGAACCCGATGCCGTTATCTTTGATGGTACAGCGTATGCACTGCGCCTCTTTTTGTAGGACGACTTGAACCCAAGACGCCCTGGCGTGGCGAGAGACGTTGGTGAGAGACTCTTGGACAATTCGGTACAAAACCGTGCCCAGTAGAGGAACCAGGGTAAGATCAGAGTCTCCCTCAATGTCGATATGTAAGCCGGATCTGGCCGCAACCCCGTCGCACAAGAATTGGAGAGCCGGCAGCAGCCCAAGGTCGTCCAGAATCGTGGGGCGAAGTTCGTGAGAGAGTCGCCTGACTTGGCTTTCGATCTGGTTAAGCAGTTCTTTGATCTGATCAAGATCTCCCCGGCTTTGAGGCGTGTTTGTGGCAGCCTTATCCAAAGCCAGATACACTGAAGCCAGCAACTGCCCTGCGTCATCATGAAGGGTGTGAGCAATCCGCTTACATTCTTCTTCAAGAGTCTGATTGAGGCGATGCAGGAGAGTATTGCTTTCCCGGAATCCCCGATGCGTCATTTCGAAAGGCGATACGCTTTCGAGGAGAAACAGGTTAGCCGATGTCGTCATCTCCAACGTTCGTTGCGGTATAGACGTACTTCGTAACAGAGCTCCCAGCGCTTCGTGATGCAGCGCGATCATGTCGAGAAGGCCTACGCCTTGATTCAGAGCGTCACGGCCAAGTTCATATGCATGATGAAGCGCTGTTTCTCCACCCCCAGTCAGAAAATCTCGAAGGCCGGCAGCATATTGTTGCCGGATAGCCGACAGGCGATCTGTCATCATAATCCTACATAACGCGCCACCAACACCAACGCATCGTCATCATCCCGCTTGTGAGAGGCCATGATGGAATTGGCGATCTGCTGGGGTGTGGATCGCAGGTTTAACCCCTCATCGAATCCCGTTCGAATCCCGTCGGTCGACAAGATCACGAAGTCGCCAGGGGATACTGTTTTGATAGATGCTCGCACGCGAGGCAGACGATCTCCAATCACCCCGCTCCCTAGCATTAAGGAGTTTGCTCGAGTTGCCGAATCTATTCTGCGACGAATGAGAAGGCCTTCGACATTGCCAACGCCTGCCCACGTCATCGTCCTATCGGCAGCGTTGAAGAGCGCAAGGCTCATGACGACGCCCCGAGTCCCTTTGAGTTGCTCGTGACAGCGCGCAAAGACGGAAAGGATCGAATCTTCCGTGTACTCGTAAACTGTAGAGACTGCAAGCTTGGCAGATTCAGCCGCTTGCTTGCCGTGCCCTAACCCATCCACGACGGCAAGAAGCGCTCCACTATGAATCAGTTTCACAGCATAGTAATCTCCTGATTCCCCGTCGCAATCCAACGACCTGGACGCAACACCCCATTCGACCAGTCGAGTCATTTGGGTGCTGTGATTACTCATGTTGCGAGACCCATTTGATTGCGGTGACGGTCGTGCCTTTCCCGATGTTCGACACAATTGCGAACTCGTCCATCAGTCGTTGAACCCCGGGTAGTCCCAAACCCAATCCGCCAGAGGTCGAGTACCCTGCCTGCATGACTTGCGAGATGTTGGAAATGCCCGGTCCCTTATCTTTGGCGACAATGGCAATACCGCATTTCCCATTGTGCTGAACGCTGTCGAGAACGACCTCTCCCTGCTTCGCATAGTGAACGATGTTCCGCGCCAGTTCGGAAATCGCGGTCGCGATCAGAGTCAAATCAGTCGGCGATGAGAACCCGATTTGGCGAGCAAGCGAGCGCCCCATCTGCCTGGCTGCTAAGATGTCGGCGGAAGAATTGATCGGAACCCTGGTTGTCGGCATGGAAGCCCTCGCGCCGCAAATACCATCCTCTTCTCCGGCCAGTATCGAGACTTCCTCTTGTGGAGAGGCCTATCTGCGTATCGATTTCGTTGACTTGTTTAAGTAGGCCAACCCCTCTTCTAGATCCAGCGCGGTGGCGACGCCTTCCAGTTTCATACCCAGCTGTACCATGGTAAATGCGACTTCAGGCTGGAATCCGACGATCACGGTTTCAGCTCCTCGCAATCGGATCATGTATGCGATGTCACGCAGCGTTCGCGTGGCGAATGAGTCCATGACGTCCAGCACGGTTACATCAACGATGACGCCTCGCGAGCGATACCGTCCGACTTGCTCGACCAACGCATCCCGCACACTCATTAAGTCAGTATCCGTGAGTTCGGCTTGGAAACTTGCGATCAAGTAGTCGCCTTGCCTAAGAATGGGAACTTGCATGCCATGCCCCTAAGTGGTCGCCGTTGTTTCCACGGAGGGAACCACTTTATACCCCAACAGTCGTTCGGCTTCCTCGATGCCGCCCTGCAGATCACCGACGGTGTTCATTTTTCCGAGATCCACTCCGATCGTAACTAGGGTCTGAGCGATTTCCGGCGAAAGACCGCTGACGATGACGATGGCACCTAAGAGTCGGGATGCCTCGACGGTTTGAACAAGGTGGTTGGCAACGGCTGAGTCCATCGCCGCGACGCCGGTGATGTCGATGACGACGACCTTAGCTCGGTTGGTCCGAATCCCGCGAAGCAGTTGTTCAGTCAACTGACGAGCTCGTTGAGGATCAATCGCACCGATAATAGGAAGAATCAACAGGCGCTCGCGAACCTGCAACACGGGCGTCGAGAGTTCTCGGATGGCCTCTTGCTGTTGCCTGATGATGCGCTCTCGTTCCTGAACGAATCCTACAGCGACGGTATTCGCGATGCGATTCGCAGCCGGTTCGTAGGCGTCCAGGATGCGGTTGAGTTTCGTGAAATCGTTCTGGTACTTGGCGAACAATGAACGGGCCAGTACGTCCCGAAGGAGCAGCACAATGCCCACAACCTCGTGGGTCTCAACTCCTCTGGGAATGATGCGCTCAGACAAATTACGGGCGTAGGCTTGGAGCGCTTCAAAGGTCCCCGTTTCCAACGCTTCGACGTAATTGTCGTATACCGAGGTTGCTTCCGCAAAGATTTCCTCCTCCGTCATCGCAGTGAGCAGACGGGCCTCTGTGATCCGGCGCGCCCACTCTTGGCGAAGTTGGGTGCGGTGCTGGCGTAGGTGTGCGACAAGCTCGCGCAACAATGTTTCGATCGATTCAGAGAGCGCGTCATTCAGTAGCGATTGGTTCTTGGCTGTCATGGTTGACCTCCGAGTAAGTAGGCGGTGGAATCTTTCGCCTGTCGCTCGAACATTCGCGGGAGCATAACGAGCCGCTGTTACTTTGAGCTGGGTAACGGATTTCCACACCTCTCATTCCGTCCAGCTGTTAGAATGATTTAACCAAAATAACTCACTAATCTCCTCCAGGTAAACACCCGAATTAAGGGGAGGATCATACCGGATAGTGAAAGCTGTCGGCTCGGCGGTTTCTCCATGTCCAACAGGGAGAGGTCGTTGGAATCAGTACGCATAGCGCTTCGATGTCGCTCTACACGATGTCATCGGGAAATATGAGATTATTGGAGTGAGGTCCGGCTATTTGGGAGGACTGCGGTACTCAACGTGCTGGCGCGAGCAGATGCCCAATTAAGCGATCGGCTATCTCGTGCGACAGCCACATGTGAGGGAGGAAGCCGATCGAGACATTCGACGCTGCAAGACGGGCCCGATCGAGGTCAGGGGCGCACTCCCGACAGAGAGCATCGATCCCTTCCGTCTCGATTTCCAAATGGAAGAGCAGACCGTAGGCGCGGGACCCGAAGCGGAACGCCTGTAGCGGTGCGATTTCTGAGCCGGCCAGGGGCACGCATTCATGTGGCAAATCGAAGACCTCCCCGTGCCACTCAAAAACCGAGAGAGCCTCCGGGAACGCCCCGAACACAGGGTCTTGCCTCCCCTGTTCGGTTAAATGGACGCGGGTCTTCCCGATTTCCAGTGCTTTCCCCGATCGTACCGTGGCGCCAAGGGCCTTTGCCATAAACTGGCTGCCCAAGCACACCCCGACCACTGGTTTGCCGGCGAGCAGCGCAGATCTGATGAAGGCCGTTTCTTCGGCAATCCAAGGATCAGGATCATTCACCGACATCGGCCCGCCCATGACGATTAACAAGTCGCCGGCATCGCTCGGCAGACCGTCCTTCGGCACGAGGACATGCTCAAGCTCCACCCCTCGATTCGCGAGCGATGCCGCAAAGGCACCAGGCCCCTCAAAGGGAACATGTTGAAGGCAAACAGCGCGCATGAGCCCTTTACTGGCACAGCAGCCTGACGGGCGTCAAGAGCCTCCACCGTACATTGGGCAGCCGCTGCCCGCGAGAATCCAATTTTTCATAGGTACCGGACCTGGTCAATGGTTAGATAGTTTGGAAACAAAAGAGACGACCATGAGACGGTACGTCATGGCTTCGTCTGGTTTGTCGTACTTTGCTTCGGCATCTTGGGCGGCAGCATTAAGGAGTTCAAGCTAGGCTGGTGATTATCTCACTTGGAGGTTTGGCTGTTGTCGCGAAAAGCAATCAATCTGAACTACTTCTTAGGGTTGTTGATGGTTATACCCATAACCATGATTTGGATCAACCCCGGAATCAATCGATTCATAGTATCTTCCAGCGATAAAGAAACTATCTCTTACGATTTGACCTACATTGAGATCGCGGGTCTATCCTTTCTCCTTGCCGCGATCTGTTGGTGGCGCGGCGGTCTCGTTCACACCCCAACGACAGCTTTTTCCTTGATTCTATTACGAGCTGGCACGGCCGTCGTTGCCCTGGGAAACTTCGCCATCATCCTGGCAACTTTGATAAACATTGTCAGTGGGATATTCATCCGAGATTGGGGCCTCGCAGCAGGCTATGTCTATATGTTTGCCCTAATGTTCGCATATCCAGTCAGTTTTGGCGGAATCGTTTTTATTGAGATCTCTCGCTTGATGAGCGAAATTGACTATTGATCTACCCAAACCTGATACGGCTGCGAGTCGATTCATGTCTACCGACACACCCGTCAGGTCCTTTCGGCTCGCTCCCATGTCCCCTATGATCCTCGTCCTCACGCTCGTGCTTTTAGCGCTGCCGGTCGGCTTTCTTATCGCGGTGCTGGCCGGAGCACGGTTTCATCTCGCTACATGTGTTTTTGTCACCGCCGTCTATGCGTGGATCTGGTCGCGTTTCCGCCCGACCCGCTTCGTCGTGCACGAGCAGGCATTCGAAGCCATCTGGCCCCTGAAGCACCGGGTGATCTCACGGAGCAGTATCTCTGGAGCGCGGCTGCTCGACCAGGACGCGTTGAAACAAGAAATCGGCTGGGGCATAAGGGTGGGTGCCTGTGGATTGGGCGGCGGCTTTGGCTGGCTCTGGACGAAACGGCGAGGGATCGTGCACATCTATGTTTCACGCACCGATCGATTCGTGTGGATCGACTGCAAGAACGGCCGCCCGTGGCTCATCACACCGGAGCATCCTGGCGACTTTGTCCGTGTACTCTTGAACGGCTAGAACCTTCCGTGCTTAATATCCACACTGTGTCTGGCCGTTCCGCCCGCCTTGCGCTACAATTGTCCAATGCGACACACGATCAAGACCGTTGAAGACCTCCGCTGGCTCATCGCCCACACGGGCGGATTCCGCTCCGGCTACGTCACCGATGTCCAGATGTCCAAACGCCGCCTGTTCGATGAGGAAACGGGTCGTGAGGTTCCGGCAGGCACCACCGTGTCGGTCACCATTCGCTATCAGGTGCGCGGACTGGTGCGGGTGGCCAGACTGATGATGACCGGCGTGACGGACTTCTCGCTGTTCGAGCAGGAGGGCGCGGACTGTTCGTCGCTGGACATCATTCAGGTTGAATACGACGCGGGCCGGTTCAGATTCTGGTTCGATCCGCAGGGGGAGCTCTACATGGTTTGTGAAGAAGCGCACCTGGAAGAAGTGTCCGCGCCGATCCTCGGTTCTTCCCCCATTGCCGAACTGGCACGCTGGACGTTTCAAGGGCAGACAGCCAATGGTCCCACGGTGCAGTGGCTGCTCGATGAGTTGGACGAGGCCGGCATGCCCTGTTCCTGGAGAGCCACCAAACGGATCTCTGCCATCCATCCGGCCATTCAATGGGAGGGGGACCTTATTCCCTCGAACGATCCCTCGGCGAGCCGAACGAATATGGTGCATGTGATGGCCTATGGCCCATTGGATGGACAGGGCTTCGGCCTGATGCTGCGAATCCTTGGCGCGCAGGATCGACAGATCTCCCGAATTCTGGAGAACCTGGCCGACCGTATCACACAACGATTCACCGGAAACTGTCTGGTCGGCACAACCATTATTCCAGGGCACGAATGGGAGACCTGGGTTACACAGGATGGCCGGCCGAAACTAGGGTAACGCGAAGAAGAGACCAGGGAGTCGGGTTAGCTTGCAGGTTCGTGCGAATAACGGCTGTTACTGTTGCCATTGCCGTTTGAGTAGGACTTGGCGCCGTTGCCGTTGGGATACGCTGCTGTGCCATGCCCTGCGCCATTACCGTTCACAAAACCGTGATCGTTTTTTCTGTTCACACATTCCACTAATGCCCACAGCCGGAGCGGATTGACCTTTTGCTTACGGGCAACGTGTAAAGACGTGCCTTCCAAGACAGTATTGAGCGACAGGTCGGTCCGCCAACCCAAATGTTTGGTGATCGGAGAAAGCACCTTTTCGACCGCCGCAATGACTTTATTCCCATTACTGAAGTGGTTCAGCATGATGATGCGGCCGCCGGGGCGGCACACACGGATCATTTCGTTGACGACCTTTCGATAATCCGGGACTGCCGTCACCACATAGGCGGCAACCACGGTGTCAAAACTGTCGTCCTCGAATTCCATGGCTCCCGCGTCCATCCGATGAAGCTGGACGTGGTCCAGGCGGTGAGCTTCTGCCTTTTCCTTGGCTTTCGCCAGCATGCCTTCGGAAAAATCGATCCCGACAATCCGGCAATGCCGCGGGTACATAGGAAGCGCCAGGCCGGTCCCCACGCCGACTTCGAGAATGTGCTCGTCCGGCTGTACATCCAAATTGCGAATAACCGATTCCCGGCCTTCGTGAAACACCTTGCCGAAAATCCGATCGTAAAATCCTGCGTAGGATGTGTACACGCGCTCGATCTTTTTGAGATCCATCGTATCCTCCAAACCTCAGACGACTTGCGCCCTGCCCGCCCCGAAGTGCAGGAGTTGCAGGCAGCCACATCGACGCGTGTAAAAACCTCCAGCCGGGAAAGTGTTGGCAGTAAGAGATTCCCGCCGAAACCGTAAGCGGGGCTTACTCTAGCCAAGTCACTGGCATGAGTCAACAGAATCTTGCCCTCAGAAGACCGTGAGGAATGATATCGTGATGCATGAGAAACAGCGCCCACGCCCGCTTGATTCGCGCCAGGCCCCTGTGGGATAGGTACGCCCGATGATACTAGCCGGACTGTTTGCGGGCGTGCTGTTTATCGGGCTGATCCTGGGCGATTGGTTCTACTTTATCCAGCTGACGCCGGATGCCATTCGGTATGGGTGCAGTGTGGGGAGAACTCAAGACCGGTGGACATCAAGCACCCTGGCAACCCTGCGTGATCGGTTCACTACCGACGGTGTGTTGATGCTCCCGCATGGTGTGGCCCGCTTCTATCCGGAACTGTCTCAGATTGCGATTCGCCCGCAGTATGCGCTGTTTGCCAGCGGGTTTCGCACGGCCTGGCCGATCAAGGGTCTCATTTACCTCTCGACGAACGAACTTGGCTTGGGGGCACTTTGCGTCAAGCGGATCCCCTGGTCGTCGGCCATCATCACACTCATCTGGTTTGCACTGGTGTCGATCGGATCGCTGGCGTTCGTCGCGACCTATCTAGGGGACGGAGGATTCGAGTCGTTGCAAGGCCTCCTTCTGGGTGCAGGCCTCACGGCCGGCGGTGCGCTCGTGTTGATCATCGGCCTCGTGACCGTAATCCTGTCCTATCGCTTGGAAAACAGCCGCCTGACGAAAGTGTACGAGGAACTACGCGAAGCGCTCGAAGGCCAGCCACGCCCTGAATCCTGATCGCTATGCAGTGAATAGGGTTAGGAAATGATCGTACTCAGCAGGCAAATCCACCGCGGATCGGTCGCGCGCCAGCCCGGCGATGATTCCGCGATGTTTCCTGGAAAGTCCCGAGGTATGAAACGCGAGCCGGAATTGTTCCCACCGTGCGGCAGGATCGGACATGATTCGGGTTTGTTCGGCCTTAGGCAGAGCGTGCACCGCCGTCGTCAAAGCCCGAATAGCCTTCTCCACGCTTTCGTACGGCGGGGCCAATTTTAGCCGTGCGTAAAAGGTTTCGAGGTGAGCGCGAAACTCGTCCTGGAGGATATGAAACTGGTCCGCCATTGTCGGCATGCGATCTGACATGACATTCGACCGGATAATACGGTATCAAGAAGGAGCGTGACAACTCTCACAATGGAGGAGCGTATGAATCGGATCTATAAGGGATTGCTTGGCGTGTTCGCAGCGGCCGTGCTGGCCGGCTGCTCGTCCTATCACCACCACGGCGCGATGGGAGCCGGGAACAGCGATGCATACTGGCAGAAAGGCCAGCAAGACATGGCGGCGTTGATTGACCGGACAGTGACGGATCCCGAAAAGGCAAAACTGGTGAACGGGTTTGTCACCGACATTATCGCCGAACTCAAAGCAGCCCGCGAGCAGGAGCGCGCCTACCATCGGCAACTCTATACGCTGAACGCCAGCTACACGACGACACCGGAAGAGTTCTCCAAGATTCTGAACGAATCGGCCCAGCAACGGATGGGAAGATCCGCCAAGATTCTGAGCCTGCGCTTCAAGATGAAAAATCTCATGACCGCCGACGAATGGAAGGCCCTGTCCGATCAGATGCTGTCCTACAGCGGACGGTATCAGCATGGCGGCGGGACGAAAACAGGCTACTAGGAAATCCGTGAAGCGTATCTCGTGAAGCGGCGGTGCTTGCGAAATACGAGCACAAGACACGCGGTATTAGCTCGGAGCCGGCGCGGTCTTCAGCGGCACAGCCGTCCACGTCGCGCCGGCGTCTGTTGAACGATAGAGACCGCTACCGTTGGTGCCGGCGTAGATCGTCTGGGAGGTATTCGGCGCCATCACCAGCGCTCTGATGTTCAGCGTATCCAGCCCGTGATTCATTGCCTGCCAGGTCTTCCCGCTGTCTGCGCTTTTCCAGACACCGCCTGGTCCACCGACATAGAGCCGCGACGGCTCTGTCGGATGAATCACAATACTGCTGACGAACGGATCGGGCAGCGACAGCCCGATCCGTTCCCACTGTTCCCCTTTATTCCCCGTACGAAACAACCCCTTCGTGGTCCCGGCATAGACGATGTCAGGATTCACGCGGTCGATCTCGATGGCGTTCACGCCCAACGCCATCGCGGCCATCAGCTCACTCTCCGGGATCAGCCCGTTGTTGATCTTTTTCCAGTTCATGGCTCCGTCATCAGACCGATAAATCCCGCCGGTGGTGCCTCCATAGAGAATCGCCGGATTCTTGGGGTCAATCGCGATCGACGTCACGATGTGCACTTCTTTCATGCCGTTCATCCGCTCAACCCATCCACGGCCTGCGTCCTTCGTGAAGAACGCGCCCACAGTCGTTGCCGCGTAAATCTTCTCGCTCACCGCCGGATGGAAGACGAACTGGTTAATGAACGACACGTGTTCTTTCAAACCGACGTTGTGCGGCAACCAATGTTGCCCGCCATCCGGACTCTTGTAGACCGCATCCCCCATGGTCCCGGCATAGACCGTCGCCGAGAGCTGCGGATCGATCGCCAGCGTCGTCACGCGCCGCGCGCTGAAGCTCGGAAACTTTTCCCACGTCCCACCGCCGTCACGCGACTTATAGACCGCATCGTTGGTGGCAACGTAGAGAATATTCGCGTTGGTGGGATGCAGCGCGATGGAAACGACAGACTCGCTCTCCTTTTGGCAGCCAAGCGAAGGAAGCAGAAGGGAGAGCGAAGCCAATATAAGGACAGTACGAAGCAACATCATTGTGTGGCGGGACGTAACCATAGCAACGAGATTGGAGTCAAGGACAGAAGCTTGGCCGGACAGTCGTGTAAGTCATCAGCAGTAACAAGTGAGATGACCCGGAAATTACGGACATCTCAGAACGTGACTTCTCACAGCGAAAGGCATAAGCTTTGTGGTTGTCGTGAGCGATGAACTTGATATATTGAAATCGGTCGCCGCACGGCTGCAGACTGCCGGCATCGCCTATATGGTGACCGGATCCATGGCGATGAACTTTTATGCCACTCCGCGAATGACCCGCGATATCGACATCGTCGTCGAGTTGAGGGAAGCGGACGTGGCGCGGATCGTCAGTCTCTTTCAGGGTGAGTATTACATTGATCGGGACATCGTTGAGCAGGCCATTAGAAACAGGTCGATGTTCAACATGATTCACAATGATGCCGTGGTTAAAGTCGATTGTGTCGTCAGAAAAGAGAGCGAGTACAGACGCGAAGAATTTGCCCGGCGCCGCACGCTGAATCTCGACGGTGAACCGATCACCGTCGTCGCACCTGAGGACCTCATCCTCTCCAAACTGGAATGGGCGAAGGACAGCCATAGTCCCATACAACTCGACGACGTGCGGAACATGCTCAGGTCTGTGAAGAATCTTGACCAGGCGTATCTAACGCGATGGGCGGATCACCTGGGCCTGGCCGCGCTGTATCGCGAGGTGCACGCGTGAATGACACCCCGCCTGAGGTGGAGGAACAGTACCGGGCGATGCTGATGCAGCGCACGGGAGAAGAACGGCTGATCATGGGGTGCGCCATGCGCGACACGGCCCGCACGCTGGTGGAAGCGTCCTTGCGGGAGCAGAATCCGCTGGCCACGGAGGCGGAGATTCGCAAAGGCGTATTCCTGCGTTTCTATGGCCACGAGTTCGATGCCCCGACACGCGACAAGATCCTCGCCGCGATCGAGCACGCAGCGTCCCAGCGAAACAATGCTTCCTGACACCGTTTTCTTCCACCCGACTCCGTGAAAGTCGAGTTTCTTCTCAGCGCCGCATAACTCGTCGTGCTGAGACAGCTGCCAACCCACAGTGCAGGCGGTCTCCCCACACAGGCCAATCAAGCGATTGAACCGACACAGCCAATAAAGAACACCTAGGGCTGGACTCCTGAAATGTGCATACCGTCCTATTGCGAGGGAACCGACATGGACTTGTACTGCCTTCGAATCCATCCGGATTCTTATACAGAACCAGATAATCCATAGTTGGAGAACTGGAAAGCGCATGGCTAGGAGATCTTGATGGCGATACCCGACTATCAGACGGTCATGCTCCCGCTTCTTCGTTTCCTGAAGGATGGAAAGGAACACAATATAGGCGAGGTCGTCGACTCGTTAACCGACGATTTCAATCTCTCAACGGAAGAGCGCCAACAGTTGCTCGGAAGCGGCCAGCAAACCGTCATTCGAAACCGAGCACGTTGGGCTCGGACCTACCTCAAGAAAGCCGGTCTAATCGCGTCAACTCGTCGCGGGTTTTTCCGTATCACCGAGCGCGGTCATTCCGTTCTCGCCTCCAAGGTCGAGCGCATCGACGTCAAATACCTGGAGCAGTTCCCAGAATTCGTGGCCTTTCGAGAACTGCGACACGAACAGGCCAATGAGGCTCTCGTTCCAGTGACCACCTCTATCGACGCGACCCCTGAGGAAGAGCTTGATGCCGCATACGGCCGTCTCCGCCTTGATCTCGAATCCGAACTGCTCGATCAAGTGAAAAGCGCCTCCCCGTCATTCTTCGAACGCCTTGTCGTCGAAGTCCTTGTCCGGATGGGCTACGGGGGAACTCTTCGAGATGCCGGACAGGCTGTTGGCAAGAGTGGTGACGGAGGAATCGACGGGATCATCAAGGAAGATCTCCTTGGTCTGGACGTGATCTACATCCAAGCAAAGCGCTGGGATTCAACCCTGGTCGCCCCGAGATCCAAAAGTTCGCTGGAGCGCTACAAGGACATCGCGCACGCAAGGGCGTATTCATTACAACATCGTCATTCTCCGCTGATGCACTTGAGTTCACATCGAGAATCGACAGCAAGATCATACTCATCGACGGCGCGGCGCTCGTGAAACACATGATCGACCACAACGTCGGCGTGTCCGTATCCAGATCCTACGCGGTCAAGAAGATTGACTCCGATTACTTCAGCGAGGAGTAAGCGCAAGCTATCCAACAACAGCATGCGGCTGACTGCTAGAGTTAGACACTCCTAAACCCTCATGAGCATCTACGCGACGCTCTGGCGTCTGAAGTTCCCGCGGCATAGGGACGTCCACACCGGATGCGAATGGGTTGAAGTAACGACGCAAGGAGTGCCACCCCACATTGGCTCTTCGACACCGGGACTCGGTTATGAGGACGGAGACCCGTATGCCGATTTCCTGCCTCCAGCCATTGTCACGGATGAGGACGGTGATGCCGAATTTATGCGCGCAGTCGTGATCATCACCGAGGAGACGGTGAAGGGAACCGCGCGACATCCGCAAGAGTATTCGAATCCCCTCCTGATGCTTGACGGGAAACAATACGCGAGGATAACGTTCGACGAACTTCATAACCGCACCTGCGATGCACTGCGCGGTGCTCGACCGCGACTGGCTATTGAAACAATTGATTCGGATGGTCGGCATTCGCTTCATTTCGAAGATGGAACGTCTCGCAACTTGTGAGAAGGCAGACGTTGACCCTCAGAAAATTGGTGGTCGAACCAGACATTGTTCGTGTCTAGACAGCACCACTACTCTGCCCTTCTCCACTGCCCTCTCCAAAAAATAGATATTGCGGTTGTCTGCGATGAGTCGCGAACAGCAGCTCATGATGGACTCGTGCTCGTCTTATATCTGCTAGGATACTCAATCCATCCTTTGGGGAGACGCAGTGGAACTATTCGTCGTGTGCGTCGCGGCATTGCTGGCTTCGGGCCTCACGCTATTTTCTGGATTCGGGCTTGGTACGCTGCTGATGCCGGTGGTCGCCCTTTTCTTCCCCTTGGACCTGGCGATTGCGATCACGGCCATGGTCCATCTGGCCAACAACCTTTTCAAAATTGGATTGCTCGGGCGAAAGGCCGATTACTCTGTGCTGCTGAAGTTCGGGTTGCCTGCGATCGTGGCGGCCTTCGCGGGAGCTGCGGTGCTGACGTATCTGGGGGAAGTCACACCGATCTACGAATACCAGGCGTTTGGGAGTGACCGACAGGTAACGGTACTCAAGCTGATCATCGGGGTCCTCATCATTTCCTTCGTTGTCTTGGAGCTTTCTCCCACTTTCTCGAAGGTGGCGCTCGATCGCCAATGGCTCCCGCTCGGCGGCATCATCAGCGGGTTCTTCGGCGGATTGTCAGGGCATCAAGGCGCCTTTCGCAGCATGTTCTTGATTAAAGCAGGTCTTGAGAAGGAAACGTTTGTCGCCACCGGCGTCGTGCTTGCCGTCATGGTGGATCTCTCCCGCATGGTCATCTACGGCGCCGGCATATCGGCCCATGGTGAGGTCATCGAGTGGCAGTTGGTTTTTGGCGCGAGCGTTTCCGCCTTTACCGGAGCATACGTCGGAGCGAAGATGCTGAAGAAGGTCACGCTTCGGTCTGTTCAGTTGGGTGTCTCTGCGCTGTTGATAGTGGTTGGAGGTGGGCTGATTGCGGGTGTCTTATGATCAAGCCCTACGCACGAACGTCAGCATACGATTCCCGACGCGATTCTCATTCGCCATTGGAAAGTTGAGAGTACGGCGTGGGAACAGGTGGTGTGCCTATGAAATCAGGGCTGCTATGTTCTGTAAATTCTCTTGCCTCAACGATTCGATCCTTCATAATCAGCGCAGTACCCATGGTCGAACCACGAGAACCCTCATAGCCAGTCACGGAGCGCGATTATGCCTGCCACCACTGTCCTGCTATCCATAGTCCTCTTCCTCTGTTCGATTCCTCAGATTGCGGGAGCCGGTCTTGATTCCGGCGTCTCGGCATTTGAGCGAGGAGACTATCAAATCGCGCAGCAAGAGTTACGACCGCTCGCTGAGAGCGGCAATCCGAAGGCGCAGTATTACATCGGCCTCATGGCGTACAGCGGAAAGGGTATCGCGCCGGACAGCGCCGAAGCGATCAAATGGATCAAACCCGCGGCGGAAAATGGGATGGCCGACGCGCAGTACATCTATGCCCTCTTGTTGGAGGGGGGAACTCCCGGGGCGGCGGGAAAGATCGAGGCGATCAAATGGTTCACCCTGGCTTCCGATCAAGGCCATGTTGACGCCCAAATGAAGCTGGTTGACCGGTACAGTCGGGGCGACGGAATCAAGCCAAATCTTGTCCAGGCCTATACATGGTGCGGCGTGGCTCACCTCCATGTCCCGTCACGTTGTAATCCCCAGGAGTCCGTGTCGGCCTATCAGATGACGGCCGAGCAGAAGGAAGACGCGAAACGGAACGTGCAACAATGGGTGACCCAACATCCCGTCAACACCTCACATCCATCATTCAAAAGCGCGCAGCGATTGATCGCTGAGCTCGATCGGGCCGACTTCAAGAAAAAGGAGGAAATCAAGGCATCGCTCGTTCGTATGGGAAATGTTTCAACCCCGGCCATGTTAGAAGCGCTGCACCAGCGCACGTTCGCACACACCAAACTGCTCACGGACGTCCTGTGCGAGCGAGGGCCTGAATCCTCGAGTGCCATACCGGAACTCATCCGCCTCTTGAACGACCCAAGCGTGTTGCAGCCGATCAATTCCCATTTCCTGTCTTCCCTCGCCTGCATCGGGAAAACCTCCCCTGAGGTTCAGTCTTTTCTGATTTCGCTGTTGAAGGGGGGGAGCGATGCCATGCGGCCCTGGGCCGCCATGTTATTGGAGAATTTTGAGTCAAAAGAAGCCGTGCTTGCGCTCGCCGATGCACTTGATGATTCACGGCGAACCGTACGCGAAACAGCCGTGAGAGTCTTATTGAGCATGGGACCCAAAGCCGCCCCGGCTGTCCCGGCCCTGTCAAAG
>MSXM01000064.1 GCA_002083565.1 Nitrospira sp. ST-bin4
GCTGCGGCCTTGCTGGACGGCCATTTTGAGCATCCTGAATGACACGTTGGTTTTATCTCAAGCTTCGATGCCTATGATGACCACAGGGGTTAAAACGAGTTTTTCCGCAACCTGCTGGATCGCGGAGACAGCTTCCGTTTACCTGGTGGCGATCACCAGCGTGCCGTTCTCGATCCGGACCGATTCGATCTGAGGCGGGAGCTGAAACGTCTCCCGATTCTGGGACGACTCGAACAGTTGCTGGGCGACGCGATCGAGCGTCGACGAGGGAATAGGCAACGAGCCCAATTTTCCTGCAGTCGGTTTCAATCGAATGAAACCGTCGCGAGTTTCAATCATCCCGTCAAGTTGCAGAGAAATCTCTTTCCCATAGAGTACGAACACCGCATACGCCTTCAGTTGGTTGCCCGTCAGATTCATCCGCACGTCCTTCAACGCAGACTGAACCTCCTGGACCTCCGCCTCATGGCCGGCAGGCACAGGAATGCCGGCCTGCCGCGCTTGGTGTGTGGATGCAATCGCCAGATTATCCCGCATCCATTGATTCAACTCGGCTTCGTTGAGCGTGGTGGAGTGTGAGTGCCCCGCCTGCACGGCGACCTGAAGCTGTGCCATCTTTTCTGCGACCCGATCGGCTGCGTGCGGATCGGCTTGAATCGGCAGCGGCGGGGCCTGACGAAGAATCAGCAGCAAGACCCCGGCAGTCATCGTCAATGAAATCCACGGCAGAAGGCGAAGCAGACGAGACCAGAGGCCCGGTGTCGCCGGCTGCACCGCAGCCGCTGCAGCCGGAGCCGGCGCTTTTTCAGTCGCCTGAGCAGACGGCTTGAACTTCGAGAAGATCACTCCACATCGCCGGCACTCCGACCCCTCTGCCTGCTCGAAACTGCACTTGGGGCACGTGAACGCCGCACGACCTTGTGATGCCGATGATTGCAGTCGCATAGCGCAACTGTAGTCCAGGGGAGCATGGCGCGCAAAGAATTCCTGGAAATAGTCGCATGCAGGCGATCGTCCTTCAGAAGGCAACACTTGGCCATCGCAGGCTATCAGCTACACAGCCTATCGTCCTGTCCGCTGTATGGTTCTTCACACGAGTAGCAGAAATTCTGCTCTGCGCCTTGCGTTATCGGTGTAGGTGTTTTCTTTCCTCCACAGGCACAAGCATTGCTCAACAACATGAAGGACGCAGGAATCCATGCCCAGCATGCACTCGCCAAATTTCCGAGTACAGCCATCGGCACTGGAAACGTAGAGAGGCTGCACGTGACCTTGGACAGACGCTTTTACACATCCGAATCCAGAGCCCGACTTTTTTCTCATGCCATGAAATGTTTAGTCACATTAACCATCACGGCAACCGTCATGTTTCTTCCGCCACAGTCTCAGGCGTTGGCCCTCACGACCAGTCCATCCTCACTCAGCTTTTCCGGAATTCAGGGAGGAGTCACTCCACCGGCACAAGCCATCACATTCTGGAAGGGCAACGATCGGACTAGAACCTGGACTGCGACTTCAGGATCCGCCTGGATGACGGTATCCCCGTCGTCCGGAACGATTTCAACGGAGCGCGACCAACTTACGGCGAGCGTCGATTTGACCGGACTTTCAGCTGGAAATCACTCGACCAACATCGTCATTGCAATCACTGGGCTGAAAGGCCACAGAAATCTGACCTTGATTCCAGTCACTCTTACCATCACAGGCACCACGTCAGCGACTCCAAGTATTTCGCTTACTCCCACAGCACTGAGCTTTTCAGGAATTGCGGGCGGAATCGCCCCTGCAGCACAGTCGATGAGTCTTAGAAATCCGACCGGAGGAACGTTGTCGTGGAGCATGAGCAGCAATGCCGCTTGGCTGAGCCTTGCACCGGCTTCCGGCACGACGACGACAGAATCAGACTCGATTTCCGCCGGTGTCAACCTGACCGGACTCGCGGCCGGCACGTATACGGCGGCCATCACTATTTCTGCTACGGGAGCAACCAATACCCCGCAGGTCATTCCCGTTTCCCTCACGGTCAGTCCTGCTCCCACTGCTAGTCCGGTCATCGGGCTCAGTGTCAGCAATATGACATTCACGGGAACTGCAGGAGGGTCCAATCCGGCAACCCAATCCCTCACAATCTCGAATACTGGAACGGGGACATTATCTTGGACAGTTGGAGACAACGCCGCCTGGCTCACACTTTCTCCGACATCAGGCACCAACGCCGGCACCGTCTCGGCAAGCGCCAGCCTCAGCGGCCTTGCAGCCGGCACCTACAGCGGCACCATTACGGTTTCCGCCACCGGGGCGACAAGCAAGACCATACAGGTCACACTGACCGTCAGCTCAACAACCTCGACAAACGGATCAGCCACCTTGAGTTGGACGGCCAATACCGAGAGCGACCTTGCTGGTTATAAAGTTTATAGGGGGACTCAGTCAGGTGTCTACGGCACATCGATTGCGGTGGGCAATGTCACGACCTATCAATTCACGAATCTGGCGCCTAATACGACCTATTTCTTTTCCATCACAGCCCTTGATACGGCCGGCAATGAGAGCGTACCGTCCTCGGAGGTCAGCAAGAGCGTCTACTAGCAACCGTGCCCTCACGAAACACTTCAACAGCAAGCGGATGCGCCGCATGGCCGGTTGCAGGTTTAGAAATTGACACGCAGATTGATCGAACCGACGTGGTAGGTTGTTTGATACCTTCCGTTGACGACTCCCGGGATGGCGACCGGATTCGCATTGCCGCTCACGTTCCGCGGCTCGTACAGATTAACCTGGTACGCCAGATCCACCCCGATCGCGCTCGGCCAGAACGCCGGACCCTGTTCCATGCTGCATGGGAACAATCCAAGAAACCGTCCATTGCCCTTGCACAACAACCCCAGCCCTCCCGAAATGGCCTGCATATCGGAATCGGGAACCGTCGGCGAGAAGGATCGGTCTGGAATCGGCGTTTGAGAATGCCAGTAGCCTCCGCGCACCGCCACCTCCCAATCGGGCAGCACCGTCGGTTGCAGCCATTTGTACTCCGTCCCGATCATGATCGTATAGGTGCTCCGCCAGTTCTGTGGATTGGAAATCGTGGCACCCGTCGACAAATGCACGTCAAGATTGCGCACCGACCTCCATCCCGTATAGTCGACGTCGAGTTCCAATTTCCATTCCCGCGCTGAATCCCGGATCGGCCATACGGCAATACCCCCCGTAAAGATCTGCGGCAGTACCAGCGTAGTCGACGCATCTGACACACGCACTCCGTTCGCGAGAAACTGGCCATCCAAATGAAGGGTCGCCTGGCTGCGATACACCAGACCTACGTTGATCAGCGGCCGACCGGCTCCGTTCCGCAACGGGGTATAGAGCGCGCTCACGTTGAATCCGGCTGCCGTATCGCTCCCGTTGATCTCCACGGGTGTTCCGGGCGGGGGCAAGCCCGGCCCGCCAGACGAATTGAATCTGGTCACTACCTGTCCTTCACCCAAAAAACTCGCGAACGTATAGATATCCGCGCCGAGCCCAACCGACAATTGGTCATTCAGCTTATACGCAAGAGTCGGTTTGATATCGATCAGGGGCAGCGCTTGGTACGTCACCGCCGTAGCGAAGGGACTGTTATTCGGATATCCGTACAGGACTCCGAACGGCGAGACCAGGCCGATCCCCACAGAGACATTTTCCAGTGCAGCCACCCCGGTTTGTTTCAGATTCGCCGTAAGATAAAAATTGCTCGGAGGCGGATACGCCACGACCCCTCCAAAATCCCCACGAGCTGTCGCTCCGGACGGACTCGTGTAGTCGGTTCCCCCGCCGATCAACAACGTTCCGGCGCTGCTTTGAATGCCTCTCAACTGAGTCATTCCGGCAGGATTGAAATAGACGGCCGAAGGATCGTCCGCCTGAGCCGTGAAGGCGCCGCTTTGGCCGGTCGCGGACGCGCTCTGATCGAATATCCGAAACGCGCCGGCGAAGACGAGGGCGGGGCTAACTACGATCAGCAACAGAGCGCCAGCCCCTGCCAATCTCAGCCGATTCCTCAACCGGGCATATCCAGGTCCGCTCAACCGTCTAGCCTTGTCGGTGCCTATCGTCCACCGGTGCATTCGTCATGCCTCCTTTCAAGATCGCTCCGACCAACTAATAAGCGCGAAATACGGTTTCGACCTGCCCCATCGGGAATCCCGCACATCCATGGGTTTCCAGCGGCTTCTTAACAATCTGCAACCTATAGATAGCAACAAGGCGCTGATCCGGCTATCAATTTGAGAAAGTGCGCACGCCGAGCCGGCAGAGTCTTCGGCCGGTACCATTCAGCCCTATATCCAGTCCGTATGGCTTTACTCGATACATCCTTTCGTTTCGTTGACAATCCATGTGTCCCATAACATAGTAAGGCCTGTTCTCCATGTTTCGCACAGACCAGAGCGCACGGCAGCGGTTGGTTTACACGAATCGCGATTCCTAATCAGTTGACCTCGGCATGTCTCACGGCATGGCGAGTACATGAGACATTCTGTCTTAATCAGGAGGGAGCGATGACGAGCACGGTAACAAGCCGACTTGCGATAAGTCTGCCCGTAGTTGTCGATTTCCAAGGCACATTGGCACGCGGAGTAACTCAGGATCTGGATCTTCGTTCGATTTCGTTCTGGAGCGATTGCCAACCGACCCTCGGCACCTCAGTCTCCGTGCTATTCCATTTTGGCCGCAACATCGCCTATCTGCCGTTGACCGGCCAGGTCGTAGCCGTCACCCAGGATCCGGGCGAGACGGCCTCCCGGTTTCGCACCGATCTCAGCCTCTCGTCTTTGGGCGATGCGGAAGAACGTATCCTTGAGTCGGCCTTTCAAGAGTTGGAGACCTACCTCCGCAGCCTCGACGAATCAGGAGAGTACGGCCGCGCAGCAGCTCGCGAACAACTCATTACGAGCAACCCGCGGTCTATTCTCTCGGTGTTCGTGACGGATAATCCGTATCGCCTTCCATACCGATTGCCGGTCGGCACATCCACTCAGCCTGACACGATAGCTCAGCAGATCGGTTCGATGGCCATGTCACAGTCGCACGCGAAACGGAAGACAGAATCCGATCCGGCGACCCAGCTTTCAGAGACACCTCCGGTCCATCTTTTTTCCTGGAGAATGGCCTGGCAGAGCTTCGGTCTACTGGCGCAAGTCCTTCGCGATTTAGCCGTCAGATATTTGCCCAGCCGTCTGGCCCGCCTCCTCGTTACCCCCATCGGATTCGCGTTTATCGGCCATCCACGCACGTTGAACGATGTCCCGCGAAAATTTCCGTTTGCCCGTCTTCTGCCTTCTCGCGTGGTGGAGCGGTGGTTTCGATACCAATGGCCGTTTGTCGCCTCGTACATCACGGGCCTGACGCTATCAAACGGAACGCCGATAACCGGCGCCATGCTGATCTCTCCGCTGACGACAGAACAGATGATCCGTAATCCCCGGCTTGCCCGGCAACGTGTATTGGAGACCGTTCAATTGGCCGAACAGATGGGAGCGAAGATCGCCGGACTAGGCGCCTTTACATCGATCGTCACGCGAGACGGACGGGATCTCGAAGGAAAGGTCCGCCTCGGATTGACGACAGGAAATCCCCATTCTGCAGCGATTGCCGTTCAGAACGTCCTCCATGCGGCGGCGCTGACCAGTCTCAGTTTGCCGCATGCCACGGCGGCGATCGTGGGGGGAGCGGGCTCGGTCGGCTCCGCCTGCGCGAAAATGCTTGCCCGACTGGTCCAACATCTGCTGATCATCGACATCAAGAAAGATGCGCTTCAGACGTTGCTAGCAGAACTGGCAGATCAGTCTGCAGCGGTGGAAGGGATGTCGAAGCTCGATCGGGTATCAGAGGCCGATATCGTCATTGCCGCAACCAATAACCCGCACATTCTGTTGACCGCGAAACACTTGAAACCGGGCGCGATTGTCATCGATGCCGCCCAACCCAAGAATGTGGCGGAAGAGATCCCTCTCCAGCGACCCGATGTCGTCGTCATCGAATCTGCTGTGGTGCAAACCCCCGATATCGATGTGAACTTTCCCCTGGATCTGGCTCCGGGGGAAGCCCTGGGATGCTTGTCCGAAACCATGATCCTGACGGCCATGGGATGGGAGGGACATTACTCTCTCGGGAAAGCCGACCCATCGCATGCTGCTCAGGTCATCGCTGCCGGTCGCGCGCTTGGTTTCCGCCTCGCGCCGTTTCGGAATTCCACCGGCTATGTCACAGACGAACACCTGCTCCGGATCGCGCACGCACGCATGACGTAAGACACCCGATGTATCCCATGTCGACGTACGAGCTGAATATTCATGCCATTCCCATGCTGCTCATGGGCATCGTTACGCTTGGGCTGGGGATCCTGGTCTGTCGATCGAATCGAGAGTCCGCCGCGCATCGCCACTTCCTCGTGCTCTGTGGAAGTATCGCATTATGGCTCATCGCAACCAGTATCGGCCTCTGCGCGACGACACCGGACCAGGCGTTGGTCTGGTACAAACTCGATAATGTCGGGGTCATGTTTATCTCTGTCTCGTTCTATGCATTCTCCGCAGAATTTCTCCAGCTTCGTCGTCCCCGCTCAATTTGGCTCGGGTACGGGCTTTCCGCGATTCTGGCCGCTGCTGTCTTCCTGCACCAAGACTTCGTGGTAGGCGTGCGTCACTATTGGTGGGGATACTTCCCGCAGTGGGGGGCGGCCAGCGCGCCATTTTTCGTCGTGTTCTTTGCCTACATGGCAGCAGCCTTTGCAGACTACCTTCGCACATTCCGAACCGCCACCACTCCGATTAGGCGTCAACAGATCAAGTTTGTGCTGATCGCCTTTGTAATCGCCTATCTGGGATCCGTGGATTTTTTCCCAGCCTTTGGCTATGAAGTCTACCCTTTCGGATATGTTCCTATTTTTCTGCTCACCGTCGTCGTGACCACCGCCATTCTGCGGTATCGGCTGCTCGATGCCGCGCCGTTTGTCGCCTTGAGCGCCACGTACCTCCCTGTCATTCCCTTCGCGTTGATGCTCATATTCCTCGCACCCGCGTTGGGTAACCTCGAGCCGGCCTCCGCCGCCGGTATGCTCGTATTCATGACCGTGGCATTCACCATTCTGTATGCCACCTTCCAACCCCGTCTCCAAAGTGCGCTCAACAAAGGTTTGTTTCCGGGCCGATATGACGCATACAACACGCTGACACGTTTCAGCCACGCGATGGTCATGAACCTGGATCTTGTCAACTTACAAACTGAGATTGTCCATACTCTTCAAACCACCATGGGCATTGAGAAGATTTCTCTGTTTCTCTTTGAGAAGGAACAGGGACGCTACAGCTTGAAGGTTTCTCATGGGATCGATGAGGACAAGGCCAAGGCAGTGCAGATCACCAGCCATGCACCCTTCATCGAATTTCTTTTGAAGCATGATCGGCCGATCGTCAAAGAAGAGTTCCAGCGAGGGCTCGGGGGGCAGGAAGACACGGACGCCAGTACACTCATCGCGACATTAACAATGATGGATGCGGAGGTTTGCATACCCCTGACCAACAAGACCAGACTCATCGGCTTCGTCAATCTAGGGCACAAGCCTGCCTTGGGAATTTATACGCAGGACGACCTCGATCTGCTCGGCTCTTTGGCAGCCAATGCCGCGATCGCGCTCGACAACGCCACGCTGTATGACGACTGGAAACGTTCGCAGCTCCTCATTCGGCGCGCAGACCGCCTCCGCTCATTGGAAACCATCGCGGGGGGATTTGCCCATGAGGTGCGGAATCCTCTGACCTCGATAAAAACCTTCATCCAACTGGTCCCGACCCGACGCGACGATCCCGAATTCCTCGATGGCTTCGGCTCGGTCGTCGCCGACGATCTCGCTCGCATCGAGCGGCTTATCGAGGAAATCCTGGACTACGCGCGCTATATGAAGCCCAAGTTCTCACTGGAATCGATAAACGAGATCGTGATTTCCTGCCTGCACTTCATGGATGTCAAAGCGAGTAGCCTGGGAGTGGTGATCGAGAAGCAGCTGGCCGAAGAGCTCTCCTCTATCATGGTTGATCGTCAACAGATCAAACAGGTGCTCATGAATCTCGCGCTGAATGCCATCGACGCGATGAAAGCGAACGGCGGACGCCTGACCGTGGTGACGCGTCAATTGACCGGCACTGACGGCACCCGCTGGATACAGATCGAAGTCTCCGATTCGGGCTGTGGGATCGCGCCTGAGGACCTGCCGCACATCTTCGATCCATTTTTTACCACGAAGCATGAAAGCACAGAACATGTCGGAACCGGGCTCGGTC
>MSXM01000007.1:0-4676 GCA_002083565.1 Nitrospira sp. ST-bin4
AACCTGGAAAGGCCCCACCATGGGCGGCGACGTCTTTCTGCCATTTGTAGAGCCGATTGCGGGGGATGCCGAGTTCCCGCGCGATCTCGGCGGCCGGGCGTTGGCCGGCATTGAGCAGCTCCACCGCCTGTCGTTTAAACTCGGGCGTGAATCGTCGTCGTTCTGCCATCTCACACCTCCGTGGGGGCGTATCGTGCCCCCTTTTGAGGTGTCCGTCAAACCCGGGCCAGCTCAGGCTACTTTTCTGGCGATGTGCGGGGCCGGCCGCGCGGGCGTAGCGTGGACTCCAAGCCCAAGGCGGTCGCGATGGTGGCTTGCCAGTCTTCGGAAAATAGATGGGGTCGGTGCTTGACCTTGCACCTCCCGTCACTGTCACCGATCCATTGAGCCACACTACCACGTTCAGCTACGATGCCGAGGGAATCTCACGACGATCACGGCGAATCCCTAAGACCAGCCGCTCACGATTTAGGACCCGCTCAACAATATCACCACCTTCCGCGACATCACGGGATGGCCAGCATCAAATGTCCGACAGAATCGGATGCGGGCTTTACCTTGATTTCGATGTCGTAGCCGAGCCGATTCAGGCAATCCATCAGTTTGCGTTCGGACAGGTTGGAGAAGTCGCCGCGCATCATGCCGGAGACCTTTGGTTGAGTGATCCCCATGCGCGTTGCTGCTTCTTGCTGGGTCAGTCCTTGCTGGCGAATAGCCTTCCGGATCTCAATCACCAGGCCGGTCTTGATCTTAAGCTTGCCGGCATCGGGCAGACCCAAGTCGGCAAAGACATTGCCGGAACTGCGTTGCACTTCGACTCCATCAATGACTCGTTTTTTCATGTCGTAGATCCTTTGTAAGCGCCTCGGCCACTTTGAGCCTGGCGCGAATGATGGCTATGTCCTCTTTTGGCGTTGCGATCCCACGCTTGCTCTTTTTTTGGAAGCAATGCAGAACAAAGACCGCTTCTTCGAACTTCACGGTATAGACGGCACGATAGGTGCCGCTCCTATCGTATTCGACAACCTCAAGCACTCCGGCGCCGCCAAAGCCCGTGAGCACCTTCGCCGCATCGTGTTGATCGCCGGCTTGAGCCAGCGAAAGAGCGTACCCGAAGAATCGCCTGACGGCGGCGGGTAATGCCATCAGGTCCTTATAGCTACTGCCTATCCATTCAAGAGGCCTTTCGGTAGAAGCCATGTTTCGATTATATCCGAACAGGTATATTCCGCAAGTACCCGATCAGTTCAAGTGCGGGTTTTGTGGAGAGTCAGACGTTCTGTACAACGACCGGTCGGTCATTGCACAGGACAGATCACATGGACCCGCCACAGCTAGTCACTCGTCAGTATCCTCCACAGACTTGGGGTTGGCCTCACCTCTGCTCAGAGGTGGCGGACGCATTCGGCGTTGACAGGGTAGGCATTCGTCTATATATAGGTGACCAATTCCAAGTTGACGAACGGTCTACCGCTTTGAGTGCCGCGCCTAGTGCTGGGTTTGATTCTCTGGCGGGCATATGAAATGATGCGGTTAAACCTGGCTTGACCAGGCTGTAGTGTAGAAAGTCGCAGAGGGAGTCGCAGGTATGCCTACAACAACACAGTTTGTCGTTCCCTGCAAGAACAAGCCGGGTGAGCTTTCCAAAGTGGCGTCGGTGCTCGGAGAAGCGGGGGTCAATATCAAGGCCTTTTCCGCTCCGGAGGTACCCGGCACCGGCAAGTTGCGTTTGCTTGTCGCGGATGTGGAGGGAGCCCGATCTGCCTTCAAAGCGGCGAAGATCAAGTTTTCAGAGGAGACGGCGCTGTTGCTCAGCCTCAAGAATAAACCGGGCGCATTGAAAGAAGTCGCCGATCTCTTGACCAAGAGCCGGATCAATATCAAGTGCGGCTACTGCACCCCTTCCAGGGAAGGAAAACGGGCCATCGTCGTCTTAACCGTCTCGAACACCGACAAGGCCTTGACGATTCTCCGCAACCAATCACTGGATGAATTTTAACCAATGCGGCTGAAGCCGCTTTCAAGAACCACCCGGAAGTTTGCAGTCGCTGTGATCCTGTTTGCCGGGATTGCTGTCCAAGGCTGTAGGGCCGCCCCACCTCATATTGACCGCTTCCCCGGATACCCGATCGGATTTGTCGAACGCGGTGAAGCCTCATGGTATGGGCCTGGCTTTCACGGTAACAAGACCGCCAACGGCGAGCGGTATGACATGCATCAGTTGACCGCCGCTCATCAGACATTGCCCCTTGGCTCCGTCGCAGTCGTTCGTTCCCTGACGTCCGGTCGTCAGGTCACGGTGCGGATCAATGACCGGGGCCCCTTTGCCAGGGGACGGGTGCTGGATCTTTCCCTTGCAGGGGCGAAGGCCATCGGTATGACTGGCAATGGGACGGACAAAATTGAACTCCGCGTGGTTGACTATGTTCCCAGACCTGGAGGAATGGGGGTACTACGGGTGCAGATCGGAGCCTTTTCCGACCTTGAGAATGCCAGAGCCCTGTTGACACAGGCGCGGAGTGCGTTTGCGGGGGGACGAATCGTTCAAGTAGATCTGCCTGAGGGCCGTCGCTATCGGGTTCAAGTCGGTCAGTTCCTCACTGAGTCCGAGGCCCAGACTGCATCAGCTCGTCTAGACCGGATGCTCAATCTGCAATCCTTCGTCATACGCGATGACGGTTAGGTTTCTCCAAGGAACCTGTGAGCATCAACGGGTGATTAACCCGCTGACGCAGGAAATCTCGTCTGTAGAGCCAGGTGGATCCATCGAAGGCGTTGATTTACCTGACACTTTATTTGATTTACTTGCTTGGATCTATCCCCTGTGATAGATCTATTGCCTATGAATACTATGAAAAGTGTGCGAATCATTGTGGCGAGATCCTCTGAGGGGTGGGCAGAGAGACTGTATCTCGGTGACACCCGCCTTCTTGTCAGGCCAACCGCTCCGGTAGAACGTCCGTAACAAGCGATAGCAATGGATATCCTCATCCTTTTAGGGTTGATTGGGTTATCTGCTGTTATTTCCACTGCAGAGATCGGGTTTTTCTCGGTTAACGAGACCCGCCTCAAAGCCCTTGCGCAAAACGGCAGTAAGCGGGCGGCCAAGGCCCTCCAACTGAGGAGCGATCCCCAGAAGCTGCTCTCGACCATCCTGGTCGGGGATCGTCTGGTGGGCACCGCGATTCCCATGTTTGCCACCTTCATTACCCTGAATGCCTATGGTGGAAAGAGTGTTTTTGAGGAAGCCATTGCGATCATGGTCGGGATTCTGACCTTCGTGCTTCTTGTGTCCGTGGACGTCATTCCCAAGACCCTGGCTGCCAAGTTTGCCGTGCCGGTCACATTAAGCATGGCCTATCCCATCTATTGGGTGCAGCTATTTCTGCAGCCCCTCCTCTTTGTCATAGTTCCGCTGATCCATAAATTGACAGGCGGGAAAGGACTGACTCTGCCGTTGGTGACCGAAGAAGAGCTCAAAATCATGCTCGACCAGGGCGGAAAAGCCGGCGAACTCGAATCCGAAGAAGTCAAGATGATCAAGAACGTGTTCCAATTGAAAGACATTACCGCAGAGGACGCCATGACGCCGCGCATCTATGTGTTCGCACTGGATGGCAATCTTCGGCTCAAGGAGGCCCAGGACCTGCTTTATGGATCGAAATATTCGAGAGTCCCTGTGTATGACGGTACGCTGGATAACATCACGGGAATTCTTTACAAAACCAAGGTGCTTACCGAATTAGCTCAGGGGCGAACCGATGTGCGCTTGCGGGACATCGCTCATCCCCCGCTCTTTGTTCCGGCAGGAAAGACGGCGGATGATTTGATGAAGCAGTTCCAGCAGGAAAAACGGCACATGGGCATCGTGGTCAACGAGTTCGGCGGTGTGATGGGACTGGTGACGCTTGAAGATCTATTGGAAGAGGTCGTCGGCGAGATCGTCGATGAAACGGACATCACAGAGGAACTGATCAAGCGTATCGGGAAAAACCAGATCCTGGTCCATGGCCGGACGGAAGTTCATAAAGTGAACGATTTTCTCAAGGTTGAGCTCGGCGACGAGGCGTTGACGATCGGAGGGCTGATTCAGGAGAACCTCGGCCGCATCCCTAAAAGCGGGGAGGAGATCCGGATCGAGAATTGCCGGTTGGTCGTCCACGAGGCCGACCCTCGTTCGATTCGCAGTGTCCACATTTTCAAAGATGAGAAAGCGGCCGTTCCGGCTGAGCCTGCCAGCTTGAATCCTGTCAGTTAGCCCGCGCCCTGCTCCTTGACCAGCGTCAGGAATTCATCCTCATTCAGAACCGGTACTCCCGATAGCCGAGCCTGCTCGAGTTTCGAGCCGGGGTCAGAGCCCGCCACCACGTAAGATGTTTTTTTGCTGACGCCGGATGAGATCGTTGCGCCAAGCCGTTCGATCAGACTTTTGGCTTCATCGCGGCTCAGTGTGGCAAGTCCTCCGGTGAAGACAAAGCTTTTTCCTGCCAAGGGGAGAGAGGCTTGGCTCGGGCTGGTTGGGCATTCCGTGACAGAAAGCCCCAGTTGCTTCAAGCGATCGATCACGCGCCGGTTTGACTGCTCCTGGAAGTAGGATGCCAGGCTGGATGAGATCTCAGGTCCGATCTCCTTGATCGCCTGCAATCGATCTTGATCCGCCGACATAATGGCATCCA
>MSXM01000007.1:4726-7519 GCA_002083565.1 Nitrospira sp. ST-bin4
CCAAGACCCAGGAGAAACCGGTCCAGCGATACGGTCTTGCTCTGAGCAATGGCATCGAGGAGGAGCGTGGCGGATCGTTCGGCGAAGCCTTCCAACCCCACAATCTGTTCGTGGCTCAATGTATAGAGATCCGACAGGTCCCGCACGAGCCCGCGATCGACCAACTGGGCCACCGTCTTTTTCCCCAGCCCCTCGATGTTGAGGGCGGACTTTGCAGCGAAGTGTTCGATGGCGCCTTTCAGCTGGGCCGGACAGGCCGCTTGTCCCGTGCAGTAGAAGTAGGCGCCTTCTCTGGCGACAGCCGAGCTGCACACGGGGCAGCGGTCAGGCATGCTGAAAGGCGCTGATCTGGTTTCTCCCGGCATCGGCACCCGTTCGGCGATCGCCGGAATGACGTCGCCGGCGCGCTCGACTTTGACTGTGTCTCCGTCGCGCACGTCTTTGCGCGCCACCTCATCCGCGTTGTGCAGGGTGGCCCGGCTGATCGTGACCCCGCCGACTTCAACCGGATTCAGCAGCGCCAACGGCGTCAACGTGCCGGTTCTCCCGACCGAGACGATAATCTTGTGGACCCTCGTGATTTCTTTTCGAGGGGCGAATTTATAGGCGATTGCCCAACGGGGACTTCTGGACTTCATGCCGAGCCGTTCCTGCCAGTCGCGCCGGTCCACTTTGACGACCACTCCATCGATTTCGTATGGAAGCTCGTCTCGTTGCTGTTCGGTTTCGCAATGAAACGCCAGGACCTCCTCGATCGTGTCGCATCGCCGGCGGTAGCGCAGCGCAGGTACCGGAAGCCCCCACGCAGCCAGCGAGTCCAATTCGTCCCAATGCGACGAGGGAGGAGGCCCGTCCATTGCCATCACCTCATAGCAGGTCACCACGAGAGGACGCCCGGCCGTGATGCCTGAGTCCAGCTGCCGAAGCGAACCGGCAGCGGCGTTCCGCGGATTGGCGAAGGGCTCATCCCCCTGTTCCGTCATACGGCGGTTCAGTTTGTGGAAGTCGTCCAGGCGCATATAGACCTCGCCTCGGACGGCCAGATGAGCCGGCGGGTGGCTACCGGACTGCAATTGCAACGGCAAGGATCGGATCGTACGGAGATTGACGGTCACATCTTCGCCCGTCGTTCCGTCCCCTCTGGTCGTTCCCCTGACGAAGGCACCTCCGTCGTACACCAGTTCCACTGAAAGGCCGTCGAATTTTGGTTCTGCCGTATAGCCGATCCGGTCCGTCTCGAGTTCCCGCTTCATTCGCTGATCGAAGGCCAGGACATCGTTTCGATCGACCAGGGAGTCCAGGCTTAACATCGGATGTTCGTGCGGCGCCTTGCCCAACGTATCCAGCGGGGGAGCCCCGACACGTTGTGTCGGGGAGTCGGACGTGATGAGATCGGGATGGGTACGTTCGAGCTCCGTGAGTTCCCGAAACAGCCGGTCGTACTCACCGTCGGAAATCTCCGGGCGGTCTTTCACATAGTAGAGATAGTCGTGATACCTGATGCGATCTTTGAGTCGGGCCACGCGTTCTTGGATGGAATGCACAGGGTCAGGTGCGGCGGAGGCGTTGTGATCGAAAAGATCGTGCTGCATCGGGAGGACCGAAGCGATCTGAAGGACGTGACCGTAACACAGGGCTGCGGAGACGGTCAAATCACCGACTGGCCAGGCGCGCTTTGACTTTCGCGGCGTCGGCCACTATTCTAAACGCTTCTCCGGTGAATTGCTTGCAATCGGCTGAGGGGATCGGCTCCTCATGCCGCGCGGGCCGGAGGTGTCAAAGGAGGAATGTATGGAGAGGGAAGAACCGAACATGGGCGAGCGAGCGTCGAAGAAATGGATGGCTGTGGCGCTCATCATCGGCAGTAGCTCGCTGCTCAGCGGGTGTGTGGTGCTGGAGGAGAAATACAACGCGGAAAAGACGCGAAGCCTGAATTTCCAACGACTGCTGGCGCAGGAGGAACGGCGAACGGCTGAATTGGACAGCGAGGTGAAGCGGACGAAGCAGGAATTGGCCGAATTCGAGGCTCGCAATCGAGAGTTGGCCGGACAAGTGCAATCGGTGCGTGAACATATGATGCGGCTCCAGGAAGAGACAGAGGCGATCAAGGAGTCATCGTTGCTCGAACGGAAAGCGATGGAAGACATGCGCCGGAGCAGCCATCCGGTTGCCAAGCCGAAGCCGGCTGTGCCGCCTCCCCAGACTTTCGACGATATCAGTGGATTGGAGAGCGCGCCGCCGAAAAGTCCGGTGGTGGACAAGGGCCACGAAGGCGTTCAGGAACCGGGGCCTGCTGTCAGGGGGGGCTCCATGCTGCACGTTGTGAAGCCCGGGGAGACGCTGTTCCGAATCAGCCGGCGATACGGCATCGAGATCGAGAAGTTGAAGAAGCTGAATAAATTGCCCGATGACATCATCGAAGTGGGGCAAAAGCTCATTGTGGGAGCGGAATAGCGGACGGAGCGGAATGGGAACGCCGGTGTATTCACTCACCCTGGACGAGTTTCGGTCCTATACGAAAGAGGGCAACCTCATTCCGTTGTACCGGGAAATTCTCGCGGACCATGACACGCCGGTTTCCGCTTTTGCCAAAATCGACCATGGCCCATCGGCCTACTTGTTGGAAAGCGTGCAGGGTGGGGAGAAATGGGCGCGCTACTCTTTCCTCGGAAGCGGCGCCCCCATCGTGTTGGTCGAAGACCGTGGAGACCTCTGTGTCAAGAAGGGAACGCGCAGCCGCCGGATTCCCAGTCGAGGCGCCCCGTTGGATCGTCTGCGAGAGTTCATGGAGGG
>MSXM01000007.1:7557-12540 GCA_002083565.1 Nitrospira sp. ST-bin4
GGGTATCTGGGATACGACATGGTGAAAACGTTCGAGGACCTTCCCTCCAGGAGGAAGGACCACCTCGGCTTGCCGGACTTTGCCTTCCTGCTGACCGAGACGCTGCTCATTTTCGATAACGTCTCGCAAAAAATCAAAGTCGTGGCCAATGCCCACGTCAAGTCCACCTCGGATCGCGACATTCGCGCGGCCTATCGCCTGGCGACGGGCAGGATCGAACGGATGATCGCCCGGCTTCGCAGGCCTTTTCGGCAGGCTAAGCCGAAAAGGCGGCGGTCTCCCATCCGTTTCACGCCGAACATGAGCAAGGCAGACTTCGAAAAGATGGTTGCGCGCGCGCAGGAATACATCAAGGCCGGAGACATCTTTCAATGTGTGTTGTCTCAGCGATGGGAGACCAATTTACACGCGCCGCCGTTTCAACTCTATCGGGCGCTGCGCGTCGTCAACCCGTCACCCTACATGTATTATTTGCGTATCGCCGGCGTGGAACTCGTCGGCTCCTCGCCCGAAATACTGGTGCGGTGCGAGGACGGGCAGGTGTCGGTGCGTCCCATCGCCGGGACGCGGCGGCGCGGTGCGACGGCCGAGGAAGATGCGCAGCTTGAACGTCGTCTCCTGGCGGACACGAAGGAGCGGGCCGAACATATCATGCTGGTCGATTTGGGCCGCAACGACGTGGGGCGAGTGGCTGAGCGAGGATCAGTTCAGGTCGAATCACTGATGAACGTCGAGCGGTACTCGCATGTCATGCACATCGTCTCGAATGTCAGCGGGAAACTGGAGAAATCCAAAACGGCATACGATGTGCTGAAGGCCTGCTTTCCGGCCGGCACCGTATCCGGCGCGCCGAAAATCAGAGCCATGGAGATCATCGAGGAGCTGGAGCCTACGAAACGCGGTCCCTATGCCGGTGCTGTGGGGTACCTCAGTTTTTCCGGCAACATGGATATGTGCATCAATATTCGGACGGTGGTGGTGTCCCGCCATCGGGCGTTCATTCAGGCAGGGGCCGGCATCGTCGCCGACTCGAACCCGGAGCATGAGTATGAAGAAACATGCAACAAGACCCGGGCGATGATGAAAGCGATCGAACTGGCGGAGCAGGGACTGGAATAGGAACGAGCCGATGGCAAATAGCGTATGGCTAATAGCAAGAGCAGACATTCCGGTCACTCCTGCTTCGGCCATTCGCCATCAGCCATAAGCTCTTGTTACAACCATGCTATTGATCATCGACAACTACGATTCCTTTACGTACAACCTGGTCCAGTATCTCGGTGAACTGGGCGAAGATGTCCGGGTGTACCGCAATGACAAGATTACGCTTGGACAGATCGAGGATCTGCATCCCAGCCGGATCGTCATTTCCCCCGGCCCCTGCACGCCCAAGGAGGCGGGTATCTCAGTCGACACGATTCGTGGTTTCGGAGGCAAGATTCCCATTCTCGGTGTCTGTTTGGGCCATCAGTCTCTGGCCGTCGCCTATGGAGGCGAAGTCATCCGCGCCCCGCGCCTGATGCATGGGAAGACGTCGCCGATCACGCATGACGGTAAAACGATTTACCGGTCGCTGCCCAGTCCGTTCGAGGCGACGCGCTATCACTCGCTGATCGTCAATCGAGCGAACCTTCCCGGCTGTTTTGAGATTTCGGCCGAGACCGCTGAAGGAGAGATCATGGGGCTTCGGCATAAGACACTGGGTGTCGAGGGAGTCCAGTTTCATCCGGAATCGATTCTGACGACCGTTGGGAAAGACTTGCTCGGGAACTTTCTGAAACTCTAGCAACCTGCCGCCGATCCACCATCATGATCAGAGACGCGCTTGCCAAATTGGCCGATCGAATCGACCTTTCCGCACAGGAAGGCGAGACGATCATGGCCGAGATCATGGATGGAGCAGCGACCCCGGCGCAAATCGCCGCCTATCTCATGGGGCTCAGACAGAAGGGCGAAACGGTCGATGAAATCGTCGGCTCAGTGAAGGCCATGCGATCGCGCGCCATCCGGATCAGTGTCGGCGCCAAAATCGTGGTGGATACCTGCGGGACCGGCGGCGACGGCGCCAATACCTTTAATATTTCCACCACGGCGGCGTTGGTGGCAGCCGGGGCGGGTATTACCGTAGCCAAGCACGGGAACCGGTCCATTTCTTCCCAATCCGGCAGCGCCGACCTGTTGACTGCGCTCGGCGTCAAGATCGATCTGGCGCCCGGCCGTGTGGCAGACTGTATCGATGAGGTAGGCATCGGCTTTCTGTTCGCGCCGCTCTATCACGGGGCGATGAAGCATTGCGCAGGGCCGAGACAGGAGATGGGAATCAGAACGCTTCTGAATGTATTGGGACCGTTGGCGAATCCGGCCGGGGCCACCCATCAGGTGTTGGGGGTCTACGATGCGAAGCTGACTGAGATTTTGGGGCGAGTGTTGTTGGAACTGGGAATCCAACACAGTCTCGTCATTCACGGCATGGACGGGCTGGATGAAATCACATTGTCGGATCGAACGAAAATTTCCGAGGGCAAGGGTGGTGTGGTGTCGAGTTATTTCATTGCTCCGGAAGAGTTTGATCTGCGGCGCGTTCCACGAAAAGAGCTTGCGGGAGGCACCCCCAAGGATAACGCGCGCATTACGCAAGACATCTTGCGCGGCAAGAAAGGCCCCAAGCGGGACATTGTGTGCTTGAATGCCGCTGCTGCCCTGGTTGTCGGGCAGAAAGCCAAGACATTGAAGGACGGGGTCCGTCTCGCGCAGCAGATGATCGATTCCGGGGCTGCGGCGGAAAAGCTGGATCAGCTCATTGCCTATACGAACAAAGCATAGTGCCGCATGATTCTTGATCGAATTCTCGAACATAAGAAAGCGGAACTGCGGCACAAGCAGAGCCGCTCCTATCTGGCGGACCTCAAAGCGATCATTCGCGATGCGCCGCCTCCGCTGGGTTTTGCCGTGGCGCTCGATGCAACGAGAACTGACGCGAGTCCGGCCCTGATTGCAGAAGTAAAAAAGGCTTCACCGAGTCTGGGTCTTTTGCGGGAAGAGTTTGCCGAGAAATTCGACCATCTGGCCATCGCGCGCACGTATTATGAGCATGGAGCATCGGCCCTGTCGGTGTTGACGGACAAGGATTTCTTCAAGGGCGACCTTCAATATCTGACGGACATCAAGAAAGCCCTGCCGATTCCCGCGCTCGACAAGGAATTCATGGTCGGGGAGATTCAGTTTTACGAGGCGCGGGCCCATGGCGCGGATGCCGTATTGCTGATCGTNNAAGCTCCCCGATACGGAGATCGTCCTCTACCAAGCGCCGGGCCACGTGTCGGCGGCGGCGGAGTTATTGTCGTCGACGATCGTCGCGGCGCTGGAGCGGCGGCAACTGCTCGACTTCTTCGCCTTGGCGACGGAACTTGGGATGGATAGCCTTTTTGAAACGCATCATGAGCGGGAACTCGATACGGTGCTGGAATGGATTCCCACCGCCCGATTGNNTCGGGGTCAACAATCGCGATCTCAAGACCTTCACGACCGATCTCAACGTAACCTTTCGGCTGGCCAGGAGAATTCCGGCCGATAAAGTGATCGTCAGTGAAAGCGGCATCCGTTCGCGCGCTGATGTGCTGAAGCTCGCTGAAGCGGGGATCCACGCCATGCTGGTGGGAGAGTCGCTGATTAAATCGGATGATATCGGCAAGAAGGTGCAAGAGCTGCGGGGAACGACGGCGTGAAACGGCGTTTGGCCGCAAGAGCTGATGGCGTATGTCTGATAGCACAAAACCGTAATGAGAGTCGAAACGAGCCCGGGCTGGTCCGATCACGTGCTGTAGGCCATAAGCTATGCGCTCTTCGCCTTAGTGAGATACGAAGCGATCGCAGCGAAACGTTCATAAATGCTGAAGGTTATGGGAGCTAGCGGGAGTCCGTGAAGGTCAAAATTTGCGGCATTACCAATAGTGAAGATGCTCAGGTTGCGGTTGCGGCCGGAGCGGACGCGCTTGGATTTGTGATGTACGGCAAGAGCCCGCGCTGTGTGAAGCCGGCAGTGGCGAGCGCCATCATCGCAGGACTTCCACCGTTTGTTCTGCCGATCGGCGTGTTCGTCAATGAAGATGCCGGGATGGTTCGGAAACTCATGGACGAATGCGGATTCGCATTGGCCCAACTGCATGGGGATGAACCCGTTTCTTATTGCGAGCATTTTGGCCGCCCGGCCCTGAAGGCGATTCGCTTGAAAGACCGCACGGCGTTTCTCGCACTGGCCGAGTTTCATGGGCGGGCAAACGTGCGTGGGTTCGTGATCGATGCATTCGGAGAGCACGCATACGGCGGCACCGGGCAGACTGTCGATTGGACATTGGCGGCGGAGGTCGCACGCGCGGCGCCGATTCTGTTGGCGGGCGGCCTGACGCCGTCGAACGTGGCCGAGGCGATCCGGCAGGTGCGTCCTTACGGAGTCGATGTGAGCAGTGGGGTGGAGCAGAGTCCAGGGAAAAAAGATCCGGACAAAGTGAAGGCGTTTATTCAAGCGGCGAGACTTGTGTCGTGATGCTGCGCGGCACTATACTCCCTCGCTTGTTTCTCAAGTCCTCAAGTCCATCACGTCATGAAGTCTTGACGAGGACTTGATGACGTTACGACTTTCCAACTTTAGGACTGACTGATTATGCCACATCTACCTGATAGCCATGGCCGGTTCGGACCCTATGGTGGCCGGTATGTTCCGGAAACCCTCATGCCTGCGTTACTCGAGCTGGAAGAGGAGTATGCCAAAGCCAGGAAAGACCGCCGCTTCAAGGCAGACCTTGCCTACTATCTGAAAGAGTACGTCGGGCGTCCAACCAGTCTCTACCGTGCCGATCGGCTGACCAGGAAATTAGGCGGCGCCAAAGTGTATCTGAAGCGGGAAGACCTGTGCCATACCGGTGCCCATAAGATCAACAATGCCATCGGGCAAGTGCTGTTGGCCATGCGCATGAAAAAGCGCAG
>MSXM01000065.1:0-4101 GCA_002083565.1 Nitrospira sp. ST-bin4
TCGAAAATCGGGTTGGCGATGAAAAGCCGGACCTGGAGGCGGCAAGGGCAAAAGGGAGTCGGCCCGTTGCAGGTGCAAGTCCTGTCGTATCTCCGATCTTGTCCCAATCAGGCGGCGACGGTCTCGACGATTGCGCGTGAACTGACGGTCAAGCTGCCCACCGCATCCGAGGTGATCCGGACGCTTGCGGAGAAACGGCTTGTGCGTCGGCGCCAGCAGGAGGCCGATCACCGTATCGTGACGGTGCATCTCACGGCTCTGGGAGCGAAGGCCGGAAAGGTCTCAAGCGGATGGCCGGAGATTTTGTCCGCTGCGACGGAGCAACTGACTGTGGAAGAACAGGTCAGTCTGTTGTCCGCGCTGGTGAAGCTCATTCGGGTGTTGCAGCTGAAGGGAGAGATCCCTGTCGCGCGCATGTGTGTCTCGTGCCAGTATTTCAGCCAGAATGTGCATAAGAGCGGAGACAAGCGGCACCACTGTCAGTTTTTCGATGTGCCGTTCGGTGATCAGTCCCTCCTTCTCGATTGCCCGGAATATGTCGGGACTCCCATCAAAATGGCAAAAAAGGCCTGATTTTCTCGGCGGCCCCCTGACGATTGTGTGAGGATGAGGGGCCGCCGGTTTTGTCTAGATGTGAAGCGGGCTTGGGCGATCGCTATCTGACGGGTAGGTCTATCCTGTCCGTATACAGCGGGCGGTCCGCCTCGATCCGGGAAAATACGTCATCCAAAGCCAACTGAAGCGCCGATTCGATAGGCTCACGGTCCGACGCCGTGATCCATCGCGCCACTGAGCCTGCCGCCGTGTGTTCGGCGAGATACGTTTTGACGAGCCGGTCTCCCTCGTGTATCTCCCCCTGCAGTCGGATATGGTAGTGGTAGCGCCCTTGCCGATCGGTCAGCGCCAATTTCGTGGTGATGTGGAGTGTGAGATCGGCGGAGTTGGTGAAGACCGAACTGAATGTTTCCCGCCGCCGCGCGTAGCGAATGATTGCCTGGCTTAGATCCTGGTGCGGCCACTCCAGCAGGGTAATTCCGGGCCGATGGTCTGCGCCCTCGAGCGCAAGCGGCCCGACTGTTATCTGGAGCGATCTGGGAATCGTCGTGGAAGCGGAACCGGTGGGAAGCGGATTCACATGGATACGGTGTACGCATCCGGTCGAAAGGATCAGCAGGAGGGCGAGGATTCCAACGGGCATAGGCATACCGGCGGCGTCAGGAGATCGTCTTCGAGCAGACGGATACGATGATTATCTCGAGCATCAAACTAAGGACTGGTCTGACTGGGGGTTGGGGACACGATCGTCAAGTCTTTAAGCGCTCGCGCAGCCTGTTCCCGGTATAGCTGTTCCGTCGGATTAGTATAGGTCTCAACCACTCGTTGATAGGTTGCACGGGCTTGGTCGGTTTGTTGATTGATGGCAAAGTACCGACCGAGCGCGATCCAGTTTTGCGCCGCTGTTTCCCTGGCCGTTTTCATCAGCGCGAACTCCTGTTGGGCATGAGACGTCCCCTGTAGTTGCACGCGTTTCTTTACCGTTTCAGCCATCTCATCGGCCATGGCTTCGATCTGTTGGTTCTCATGCACGGCGGCCCCTACCCGGTTGGCTTTGAGATGGGAGTAGAAACCCTCCACATGATCCTTGATGATGTCCGCCCGATGTTGATACGTATCATGCGCACAGCCCGAGAAAGTTAAGGCGAAGCTGATGAGTGTGTACGCTGTAAGATTGTTCAGGAGTCGGGAACGCATCGTCATGTCATTCTCGCTAGGCACAGCGCACGGGTAGCAACAAATGCCAAGTCTAACATACTTGCCCGGGGTAACGGTAACAGAGCATGGACAGGGCACTGTTCTTGAATTTCTGCCTGCGTGGCGGACGATTGTGCCAGAAACTGAAGTGAGGAGAGTGGATGAAGCAGAAAGTCCGCTCCAGATTAATATGGATGTATTGCCGGATAGGGGACAAGAAAAGCCCTTGAACCGGTTATGACGGCTGCGCTATCTTACAGCACATTCAAACGAGCATAGCACCTTCTCATTAATTATCAGATTGATCCTGTATCGAACATACACAACGGGGAGGACAACATGAGCAAGAGCTTAAAAGGGACCAAGAGCCACGATAATCTGAAACATGCCTTTGCCGGCGAATCGCAGGCCAACCGGCGCTATCTCTACTTCGCGCGGCGCGCCGATATCGAAGGCTATCCTGACGTCGGCGGGCTGTTTCGAGACACCTCGGAGGCCGAAACCGGCCATGCCTTCGGCCACTTGGACTTTCTGAAGGAAGTCGGTGATCCGGCGACCGGTGTTCCGATCGGCAATACCGAAACGAACCTCAAGTCCGCTATCGAGGGCGAAACCTACGAATATACCCAGATGTACCCAGGGATGGCGAAGACCGCCCGCGATGAGGGGTTCGCCGAGTTGGCCGAATGGTTTGAGACGTTGGCGAAAGCCGAGCGTTCGCATGCCAATCGGTTCCAGAAGGGGCTCGATGGTCTGAAGGGGTAGTCCAGTTCATTGAGATCGATGCGAGGGTGGACTAGGATAACCTGGTCCACCCTTTTTTTTCGATCTTGTATTCAGGGGGAATCCCAAGGGACAATACGAGCTGTGAACGGCTTGAGTTTGCTTAACCCCATCGACGCGACGCGGCTCCGGAAGGAGACGCAGCGGATTTATGAGGTGTGCGACGGTTGCCGCCGTTGTTTCAACCTCTGTCCCTCGTTCAATACGCTGCTCGACGGCATCGATTCGTACGAAGGCGACGTCGCCAAGCTGACGCAGGCCGATCACCACCGCATCGTCGATGAGTGTTACTACTGCAAGCTCTGTTACAATCATTGCCCGTACACACCGCCGCATCAGTATGCGTTGGATTTCCCACGTCTGATGATCGCGTGGAAGAAGCATCTGGCGACGACCAGGGGCGTATCCTGGCGGGACCGGTGGCTGATCAAGACGGACGTGCTTGGCACGATCGGCAGCGCGCTGGCCCCCCTGATCAATCGGCTTCTCGGGGTCCGTGTCCTCCGCCTGATCGGAGAGGCCGTTGCGGGGGTGCATCGGGATCGCCACGTCTTGAATTTTTCATCCGAGACCTTTGCCCGTTGGTGGAGCAGGCGTGGCGGGGCGCAGGTGGCAGAAGCTGGAGCGCGAAAAGTGGCGCTCTTCGGCAGTTGCCTCGTGAACTACCAGGCGTCCGATGTGGGGAAGGCCACGGTTCAGGTGCTGGAAAAGAACGGCGTCCATGTAGTCATGCCGGAACAGCGTTGTTGTGGCATGCCGTCGTTCGACATCGGCGATACGGCGTCGATTCAACAGGCTGCTGCAGCGAATGTCGCATCATTTCTTCCGTGGGTTGAGCGAGGCTATGACATTGTGGTGCCGACAGCCAGCTGCAGTCTCATGTGGAAGCGCGAATATCCGGAGGTTGTCGGCGGGGAGGCCGTGAAGAAGGCCGCCGAAAGGACTTTTGATGTATGCGAGTACCTGATGAAGCTAAGGCGTGACGGCTTGCTGGCGACGGATTTTCAGAAAAGCCCAGGCCGCGTCGCGTATCAGATCCCTTGTCATCTGAGAGATCAAAACATCGGTTTCAAGTCCAAAGAGTTGATGGAATGTGCCGGTGCGCAGGTCGATGTGATCGAAAAATGCTCGGGGCACGACGGCGCATGGTCCGCAAAAACAGAGTTCTTTCCGCTCTCGATGAAAATCGCGGGGAAAGCCGTGCGGGCGATCGAGCAGGCTCCGGCAGATTTTGTCGCGTCGGATTGCCCGCTGGCCGGATTGCAGTTGGATCAAGCCGGGGCTTCGGCGCACACGGGAGGCAAGGCGTCCCTCCATCCCATTCAGATCGTCCGTGATGCCTACGGGTTGCCGTCAACCGGATTGTAATTCGTCAAGCATCAATTGTGAAACGCGGGATAGGCGATGAAGCAACTGATACAGGCAGATCTCTTATCCACGACCGACTATGAGCGTCAGCGAGAGTCGTTCCGTGCGCGGATTATCGAGTTGAAACGCCGCCGGCGGATTGCTCTCGGCCCGTTGATTACGATGGTGTTCGAGAACCGGGACACCTTGCTGTTTCAG
>MSXM01000065.1:4149-11649 GCA_002083565.1 Nitrospira sp. ST-bin4
ATGTCTATAACGCGATCCTTCCTGCGCCCGGTGAATTGAGCGCTACCCTCTTGATCGAGATTACCGAGGAAGCCACGATGAAACATTGGCTTGATCAGTTTATGGGACTCGATCACGGGGAGAAGGTGGCGATTGTGGCCGGGGGTGAGCGGGCCTTCGGGGAATTTGAAGGAGGCCACAGCCACGATACGAAGATCAGCGCGGTGCATTTCGTCAGATTTCGTCCGACCGCGTCCATGCAATCGGCGATTGCCGATCTTCGACAGCCGGTTCTCCTCACGGTGGATCATGGTGAATACCATGTTCAAACGGTTGTGCCGGGCAGCATGAGAGAGGAATGGCTCTCTGATTTGAGCGTGTAAGCCTGTTTATCGGAACGTTGAATGCAGAACATGGAACATTGAGCATAATGGATTCGGTATTGCTGACCAAGCGCATCGAATTTTCTTCGTCCCACCGCTACATCAGGCCGGAGTGGGATGAGGCGAAGAACCGTGCGGCTTTCGGCCTCTGTTACAACCCTCCTGCCCACGGCCACAACTATCTGCTCGAAGTTACCGTCTCCGGTGAGATCGACCGGCAGACGGGCATGGTCGTCAACCTATTTGATCTGAAGCGGGTTCTGCTCGACGTGATTGAAGAATTTGATCACAAGAATCTGAATCTCGACATGCCCTATTTCAAAGACCGGATTCCGACATCGGAAAACCTCGCGCTGGTGCTCTGGACAAAGCTGGCGCCTCAGCCGGACATCGGTGTGCTGCAGACCGTTCGCCTGTGCGAGGACGAAGATCTCTATGCCGAAGTGACGGCGGCAGCGGGTTTGGATGTTGCAGCCGTTACCCGGCGCTATTCATTCACGGCCATTCAGGACGGCAATCAAGGCCGTGAGTGGGATTGCTTCATCACGGTCCGCGGCCCGATCGATCCGACGACCGGAATGGTGACCGATATCGGCGCGCTGGATCGCGTGGTGCAGGACAAAGTGGTGCAGATCTTCGATCGTCAGGATCTTCGACAGGTATTTAGCGTTAAGCAGGTCACGGGCGGGCAGCTTGCCGAACGGATTTGGAACTCACTCGCTTCCGATATCACGTCCGGCCACCTGGCAAACATCCGTCTGGTCCGGTCACGCGACATTTTCTTCGACTACGCGGGCTGAATAAGGGTTCATCCGGCTGTGTTCCCCATGCCATCGCATTTTCGTCGAATGAAAGTGGTTCAGTTGAACCAGAATTAGCCTGGCAATGCCACGAAGAGTAGTGCTGAGTCCAGTCGAGAGCGATTTCTTCTACCCCTTTTTGTCTGACAGCTGTTTCTGGCCGAGGGGAGTAAAGCGGGCGCGTAAGCTTCCTGTTCCGGAAACTTTAGAAAGACCATGATCCCGGTATCCTGGTTGATCGTAAATGCACCGGTCCCCGTCAGGGTATTGTCACCGGACGGTTCCAACTCCACCTGGATTTTGGATGGCCCTCCTTCAATGGTTGACCCGGTTTCGATGGTAGTCTTGGCCAGGCCGCCATCCACGCCGATGTTGTTGCCCGCATGGTCCGTTACATAAACGGTGAACTCCCCGTCCTTGGCAACCAGTTCAAAATGAAACGGCCCAGTCATGCGTAAGTGCCGGCCGTGAATCGGCTTCACAGGCGCGGAGTCTCCCGCCGTGTGTCTGTACAACCTAAGGCCGACTATACTGTGCGAAATCAGACCTTGACTCATCGGGACTGGCTGGTCCGGTGGAGTCCAACTCGCGATAATCTGGCGGATAGAATCGACCCACATCCTGATTGTTGGGAAGCGGCCACTTTTATGGCCTCGGTTATCGCTGGTTCAATCTTGATGTGAGGGATGCCCCGGTGGAAGAATCCCTGCGCCTGGCTTGTCAACCGGCCTTCGATCCTTGCCCTTTGAGATCGATTGCCTCGAATACGTATCATCACATACCATACCTGCTGCTGAAGGTTTCGATCACCGCTTGTATTTGTCAACCCAGGGAATTGGCGGTGGGTCGTCCATTCACAGAATCTATGTGGTTCTCGCTGAATAATCTGATGATTCGGCAAAAACAGCAGGGTACCCAAACACAATGCCCAAACCAGGGACAGCGGCAACCGTTTCCCTGGATTAGGAAGAGTATGAGGGGAGTTCTCCGGTATGACCTTCCTCTGATAAAAATGATCGCACCGTGTCAGTGGACGTGGCAGTCAGAGTAGAAGGCTCGGTCCAACATTACTCGGGTATGATTACCCGGTACAGAATGTAAACCTATGAAGTTTCCCGTTTTGTACTCTTGAAGCTGGTGGCGCCCTGGCCTCATAATTTCCCTCACAGAGAGAGGGGGGGTATGTACGTTACGAAGAAAGAGTGGCAGTTAGGCGGTGTCATGCTCCTAATTCTGACGCTGCTGTTGGGTATCGATATAGTTACCGCGCATGGGTTCACCAACCATGTGCTCTATGCGGCAGTTGTCCTGATGGCTACGGCATCAAGTTACGTATGGATGCCGTCGGTGGTGGCGGGGATCGGGGCGCTTTTTACAATAGTCGGTATGTTCGTCGGTCCAGAGACGCCTGGTTTGCCAGTATGGATGCCTCTCGGGAATCGAGCGTTTACAATTGCCGTGTTGTGGATCCTGGTTTGGTTTGCATGGAAACGCCGACAGGCTGAGTTGGCATTGAAGCGTGTGAATGAGGGTCTGGAGGACACGATCGTCAAGCGGACTCGAGAACTTGCAGGTGTCAATCAAGCGCTCGTCACGGAAATCAGTGAGCGAATGCAGACCGAGCATGCGTTCCGGCTCTCGCAAGGGCGCCTAGCCGGAATCCTGGACATTGCCGAAGATGCCATCATCGTGACCGAACGTGATCGCTTGATCACGCTTTTCAACCAAGGGGCAGCGAAGCTGTTTGGCTATGATCCGAACGAAGTGTTGGGGAAACCGATTGATCTGCTCCTGCCGGAACAATTCCTGGAGGATGACGCGAACAATATCAATGCCTTCGCCCGGACCCCTAATTCGGATCATCGCATGGCGCAGCGCCGTGAAGTGTTCGGCCTGAAGAAGAATGGAAGCCAATTTCCTGCGGAGGCTAGCATCTCGAAGCTGATCGCGGGCGAAACAACCACTTTTACAGTGATCTTGCGAGACATCTCGGACAGGCTGAGGACGGAACGGCAGTTGAAGTCCTTGGCGACCGAGTTGATTACAGCGCAGGAGGAAGAACGTCGGCGCATTTCGAGAGAGTTGCACGACGACATTAATCAGCGGTTGGCCTTGTTGGCGATTGAAATGGGAAGTATGTTGTCCGACCCAACGACGATGACTGGCCGGGCGAGAGAGACAGCGCAATTGCTCGCTCAACGCCTGGCCTTGATCTCCGATGATGTCCGTCGGATCGCGTATCAGTTTCACCCGTCCATATTGGAAGACCTTGGCCTTACCGCTGCGCTCAAACAGTTGGCTGAAGAATGGTCGGTCAAGACAGGAATCAAGATAGTGATAGTACAAGAAGAGATCACCGATTCCTTGCCTCACGCCATCGCCTCTTGCCTGTATCGAGTCACGCAGGAAAGTCTTGCCAATGTCATGAAACATGCCCGTGCTGCTCGTGTGGAGCTCGAATTGACCTGCGACGAGCAAGAGATTACGCTATCGATCTCCGACAGCGGCGTCGGTTTCGATCCCAACGAGATTCAGGCCCGTCATTCCGGGTTAGGTCTTGTAAATATGCGAGAGCGAGTGAGGGCTGTGCGAGGCCAATTAGAAATCCAGTCCGAGCCAGGCCGAGGCACCCACGTCATTGTACAGATTCCATTTTCCGGAGCGACACATGAAGAAACCACGAGCTCTCTTGGCCGATGACCACACCTTCGTAATCGAGGGATTCAAGAAGTTATTGGAAGAGCATTGTGTATTGGTGGGGGCCGTAGAAGACGGTCGCGCCCTACTCAAAGCCGCGGTCGATCTCCAGCCGGACCTCGTGATATTGGACATTTCGATGCCTCGACTTAACGGGATCGAAGCTGCAAAGCAACTCAAGAAGCAGCTCCCGGGAGTAAAACTGATTTTTGTCACGATGCATGCTGATACGGCCTATGTCAACGAAGCTTTCAAGGCAGGAGCGTCAGGCTATTTGCTGAAGCGATCGGCGGCCACCGAGTTGGTGCAGGCGGTTCAGTCCGTGACGAAGGACAATTTCTATGTTACCCCGCTTATTACGAAAGAGGTCGTAACCTCATTCCTCAAACCTGGTGAATCACGTTTGGCCACGATTGACGACCTGACGGCGAGGCAGCGCGAGATTCTACAGCTCGTTGCTGAGGGGTTCTCTGCGAAAGAAATCGCGGGACAGCTGAAGGTGTCCCATCGGACCGTCGAATTTCATAAAGCCAGGATCATGGAGCAGCTCAATCTCCACACGACTGCCGACCTCGTCAAATACGCGATAGCGCACGGTTTGGTCACGGCATCGTGATTCCTATTTGTACGTACGGTAGTCCTTCCGCCGAACTCGGGTAGTTTCCACAAGCACAACCAGTAGTTCTCCGCTCTCTCTTCCGATGACAATTTCGGTAGAGTAGCCCCTCATCTATTACCTGTGTAGAACGGGTAGGCACGGTCCGAGTGCGAGTGAGCTAATCAAATGACGCGGCGAAGGGACGCAGAGTCCCTATGTGAATTCGCAATGGTTGTTTAGACCCTCATGAGATGGACATGGGGTTGAGTCAAGCGGAGAAAAGAGCACTGGTCGTCCTCACGCAACAGGGAGGTTAGTCATATGTTCGCCTCACGTCGGCAATTCTTGAAAGCCTCTGCGGGCACAGTCGCGGCTGCAGCCATAGCGGACAATGTCCTGGCATTGACCGCGCTCCAGCCGGTGATCGAAGTTGGCAATCCGTTAGGCGAGTACCCGGACCGATCTTGGGAGCGGGTCTATCACGACCAATATCGGTACGATTCATCGTTTACGTGGGTCTGTTCCCCGAATGATACCCATGCGTGCCGGATCAGAGCGTTTGTGCGCAATGGCGTCGTGATGCGCGTCGAACAGAACTATGACCACCAAACCTATGAAGACTTGTACGGTAACCGCGGAACGTTTGCCCATAATCCACGCATGTGTTTGAAAGGGTTCACCTTCCACCGTCGGGTCTATGGGCCGTATCGCTTGAAGGGCCCCGTGATGCGAAAAGGCTGGAAACAGTGGATGGATGACGGCTCACCCGAGCTAACATCGGAAACTAAGCGCAAGTATAAGTTCGACAGCCGCTTCTTGGACGATATGCTCCGTGTCTCCTGGGATACGGCGTTTACCTATGTGGCGAAGGCCATGATCGTCATTGCCACACGATACAGCGGTGAAGCTGGGGCGCGGCGTCTTCGCGAGCAAGGCTATGCCCCGGAGATGATCGAGATGATGAAGGGCGCGGGTGTGCGCTGCTTCAAGCACCGGGCAGGGATGCCCATTCTCGGATTTATTGGCAAGCACTCCAATACTCGTTTCAACAACAGCGTTGTGCCGCTGTTGGATGCTTGGATACGCAAGGTCGGTCCGGATCAGGCGCAAGGCGGTCGGTATTGGAACAACTACACCTGGCATGGGGACCAAGATCCCTCACAGCCATTTTGGAACGGCACGCAAAATTGCGACGTTGATTTGAGCGATATGCGTTTCACGAAGTTCAACACGAGCTGGGGCAAGAATTTCGTCGAGAATAAAATGCCGGAAGCGCATTGGAAGCTCGAATCGATCGAGCGCGGGGCGCGCCTCGCGGTGATCACTCCGGAGTACAATCCGACGGCCCAGCGAGCCGACTACTGGATTCCCCTTCGCCCGCAATCGGACGGGGCCTTCTTCCTCGGTGCCTGCAAGATCATTATCGAGGAGAACATGCATGACACCGACTATCTCAAGCAGTTCACGGATATGCCCCTGTTGGTCCGCACGGACACCCTCCAGTATCTGGATCCGCGGGATGTTGTCCCGAACTACAAGTTCCCTGATTTCTCTCACAGTTATTCCGGCCGGATCCAAGCATTGAAACCGGAGTATATCGAACGGTTGGGCGGCTTTATGGTATGGGACTTGGCCAAGCAGCAGGCCGTCCCGCTCCATCGCGAGCAGGTCGGCTGGCATTTCGATCAGAGCGGGATTAATCCGGCTTTGACAGGTATCTATCGAGTCAAGCTGTTGAACGGACGCGAAATCGACGCGCAGCCCATCTACCAGATGTATCAGATCCACTTCCAAGACTACGATCTCGATACCACGCATCAGATCACCCGCTCTCCCAAGGATCTCTTGGTCCGCTGGGCGCGCGACTCGGGCACGATTAAACCGGCTGCAATCCACAACGGCGAAGGGGTCTGCCACTATTTCCATATGACGTCAAATGGACGGGCGGCCGCCCTGGTTCTGACCTTGACCGGCAATATCGGCAAGTTCGGCGCTGGCTGCCATACCTGGTCCGGAAATTACAAAGTGGGAATTTGGAATGCAACGCCCTGGTCGGGTGCCGGTGGCGGCGTACACTTATCGGAAGACCCCTGGCAGATCAATCTGGACCCCAATGCCCATGGGAAGGAAATTAAGTACAAGAACTATTACTATGGCGAAGAGCCTGCGTACTGGAATCACGGGGATACGGCGTTGATCGTCAATACCCCAAAGTATGGCCGCAAGGTGTTTACTGGGAAGACTCATATGCCGACCCCCAGCAAGCTGCGGTGGGTCGTCAATGTCAACATTTTGAACAACGCCAAGCACCATTACGATATGGTGCGGAACGTCGACCCCAACATCGAATGTCTCATCACGCAGGACATCGAGATGACGTCCGACGTCAACCATGCTGATATCGCCTTTGCCGTGAACTCCTGGATGGAGTTCACCTATCCGGAAATGACGGCGACCGTGTCTAATCCTTGGGTACAGATCTGGAAGGGTGGGATCAGGCCGCTGTACGACACGCGGAATGATGCGGATACATTTGCGGGGGTGGCGGCAAGACTCGCCGAGATCACGGGCGAGAAACGGATACGAGACGTCTTCCACTTTGTCTATGACAATCGAGTAGACGTATACGCACAACGTCTCCTTGACGCGTCCAGCACCTTTTATGGGTATAGTGCCGATGTGCTGTTGAAGTCCGAAAAGGGTTGGATGGTGATGGTCCGGACCTATCCACGGCATCCGCTCTGGGAGGAGACGAATGAGTCGAAGCCAATGTGGACCAGATCGGGGCGCATCGAGAGCTATCGTGTTGAACCGGAAGCGATCGAGTACGGCGAAAACTTTATCTCCCATCGTGAAGGGCCGGAGGCCACGCCGTACTTGCCGAACGCCATCTTCACGACAAACCCCTATGTGCGGCCGGACGACTACGGCATTCCGATCACGGCACAACACCACGACGATAAAATGATCAGAAACATCAAGCTCTCGTGGGCGGAAATCAAGCGCCACACCAACCCTCTGTGGGAGAAGGGCTATCAATTCT
>MSXM01000066.1:0-156 GCA_002083565.1 Nitrospira sp. ST-bin4
TCAACACAACCTTGCAAAGCCTCAGCCTCTGTGATACCAACACAACCGGAAAGGACGCTGCCGGCTTGTGATCGGAACCTGCACCCTACGCCCCATGATGTCGCGCTACATCCGTTGCACCGGCTATACCCCCTTCCGTCTATCTCTATTCCTTGC
>MSXM01000066.1:175-2082 GCA_002083565.1 Nitrospira sp. ST-bin4
CTGTCCGGCTGTGCGCCTCCGCACGAGGAGCCGATCGTGGCGCTGGTCAATGGACGGGCCATTACGCAAACCGAGTTTGATATTCATTGGCGCGAGCTCTCGGAGGCCACACGCATCCGCTACACGAAAGAAGGGGGCAAGCGGCGATTCCTGGACGAACTCATCACCCGTGAGTTGCTGATGCAGGAGGCCCGCCGTCGAGGGCTNNGATCAAAACGATGCGATCCGAGACAAAGCCCAACGGTACAAGGAGCAATTGATCCTCGACGAACTGTTGAAAGACAAACTTCAGTCCAAGGTGGAGATCACAAAGGACGAACTCGATGCGTATTATGCNNGCGCATTCGCGAGAACTGTTGGACCCCTTGAAGATCCAGGTCTCCCTCATGCTGCTGCCGAATTTCCCGGCTGCGAAAGATCTCGAAACACAGGTGAATCACGGAGGAAGCTTCGCCGCTTTCGCCAAACGCTATTCCATCCACGAACAATCAAAAGCCAAGGGNNGGCGATCTAGGCCCTTACCGCAAAGGCCTGGTCCTCCCCGAAGTCGATGCCGTCATTCGCACCATCAAACCGGGGCTGATCAGCGCTCCGATCAAAACCGACAACGGCTATTATCTGGTCATGACCACCCCCCTCGACGCAGAAATCATCCAGGCCGACTTGGCCACCCAAGAACGGCTTCGTCAAGAACTTCTAGCCGACAAGCGCCGCAAGCGCTTCGAGGAAGTGATCGCCGATATCAGGACGAATGCCACGATTCGACTCGCCGACGCCTCTCGCCACATTACCGACGATGCGGGTAATCCGTAGTTTCCTGAGTCTCCCAAAAACTGACTCATTTCGTGTAGAATCGCCTGATTCGCGGCTCTCAATCCTTCGTGACAAGGAGCGTGCACTCGTGCCGCCCGTTTCTCGCAGACAATATTCGACGGCCCTATTCACGGCGCTATCGATGTCGGTTGGCTTCCTGGCACTGACGACGCCTCTCGCGTCAGCTCATCTCGAAGATCGCATTGTTGCCGTGGTGAATTCCGACCTGATCATGCTGTCGGACGTCAAACGCGAGTTTGCGCCACAACAGGAACGCATCAAAAAGCAACACCAGGGCGACGATCTCGCGCAACACTTGAAACTCGCGGAGTCCATGGCGCTGACGAAGATGATCGAGCGGAAGCTGCAACTGCAAGAAGCCAAAGCGCGGAAAGTCGAGGTGTCTGATCAGGAAGTCAAGGTCGCATTCGAGCAAATGAAGCAGCAGGGAGGGGCGATCGATCCGTCAAACCCCCAGAGTGCGAGAGCCGTTCGGGACCAGCTGATGCTGCTGAAAGTGATCGACCGTGAAGTGCGCGGAAACATTATGGTCGGGGAATCAGAAATGAAGCGCTATTATCAGGGGCATCGCGACCGTTTTGCCCTCCCGGAAGAATATACGTTGAGCCAGATCCTCGTACAGTCCCGTTCACGCGATGCGGCCGATGCGCTCACCAAGATTCGCAAAGCGATGGATGAATTGAAGCGAGGCGAGAAGTTCGAGGATGTGGCCTTGCAATATTCGGACGGCCCGAATGCGCTGCAAGGCGGGCGGATCGGACTCGTGCGTCGTGGCGAGCTTCTGCCGACAATCGAACGGGCGATCGCGTCCCTTGTTCCAGGCGGTATCTCCGATATCGTCGAGAGTGCCGACGGGTTTCACATTTTTCGAGTGGAAGACAAGAAACCCAAGCAGTACCGCCCATTCCAGGAGGTGCAATATGAAATCCAAGGACTGGTCTTCGAGCAGAAGACGGAAGATGGGTTCCAATCCTGGCTGGCCGACCTGAAGAACAAGGCCTACATCGAAATTAAATTTTAGCCAGATCCCGCAGCGCCCCCCACACCCGCTCCCGCCCATCCCCGGTCACAGC
>MSXM01000066.1:2171-2656 GCA_002083565.1 Nitrospira sp. ST-bin4
TCGGCCTTGGTGGCAACGACGAGTGGATTGTGCCCGACGGAACGGAGCCAGGCGAGGGTTTGGCGATCTTGATCGGTCACCACGCGGCTCTCAACCAGCAGCACAACACCGAGTAACGGAGGTCGATCGGTCAGATAGGCTTCGAGCAACGGCGCCCACTCGGCCCGGATCGACCGGGAGACCTTGGCAAATCCATATCCCGGCAGGTCCACCAGATAGAACTGCGCCAAATCCGGGTCGGAGGTCGCCACCCGAAACAGATTCACCGCCCTCGTTTTCCCCGGTGTCCGGCTGACCTTCGCCATATCCCGCCGATTCAGCAGTGAATTGATCAAAGAAGATTTGCCCACATTGGAACGCCCGACCACAGCAATCTCACGAAAGTCGCCGGGAGGAAATTGTGCTGGATCAACACAGCTTCTGATAAACTCAGCAGTAACGATTTTCATACAGTTCCCAGACAGACGCACGGGATTCAGGACAAC
>MSXM01000067.1:0-12641 GCA_002083565.1 Nitrospira sp. ST-bin4
TCTGAATGCCGACGCCGCCGAATTCGCCCCTGGTCTCAACCTGCATCTCTTTGTACATTTCGGGCGTCATATAAGCGGAGTGCGGATCGAGGGTCGCCAGCATGCCGCGGATGGCCCCTTGAATGAGATCCTTCGGCTTCGTCTCGTCGACGTAATGCTTCTGGACTTGATTCAGCACCTCGGAAAAGGTCTTGAGCTCCTCGTACGTTTCTCCGGCATGGCCGGTCCGCTCCCACCCCTTACCGAGAACCACTCCACAGAGTAGCGCGAGCGCGATCATCGGCCCGACCACCCAAGACTTCCTCCGAGGCTGCTGTTCCATCATCATGTCCCTTCCATGAAAATCAGACCGCGTCGAACGCGTGTGAGTTATCGCCTTGCCAGCCACTGAAGAGGATCCACCGGCTCGGCTCCTTCTCGCAACTCAAAGTATAGAGTATTTTCTCCAATTACGCCCGTATCTCCCGTCTCGCCGATCGCACGGCCTTCGGCAACCTGTTCGCCCACTTTGGCCAGAATCCTCGACGCATGGGCATAGAGTGAGAAGAATCCATTGGCATGGTCTAAGATTATAACGAGTCCGTAGCCTTTCAACCAGTCCGCATACACCACCGTGCCGGGCATGACGGCATGGATGAAGCTGCCCTCTTTTGTCTTGATCTCAATCCCCTTGCGCTGGACATAGGTATTGAACGTCGGATGTTTTTGCCGCCCGAAAAAGGAAGTCACCTGCCCATCGGCCGGCCAGGGCAGCGCGCCCTTCGCCCCGCGTGAGGGGGAAGGAATCGTCGCCGGACGCATCGCAAGAGTCCGCCGTCTGGTTTCCAACTCGTGCAACAGACTGTCCACCCGTGAAGCGGAGCGCTCAAGTTCCTCAACCGTCCGATTGTAGGCGTCCTTTTCCAGGGTGATCTTGGTGAGATAGGATTTCTTCTCCCGCTGAATCACCCGAATATCCGCCAGCTTCTTTTCGATACTGTCTTTGAACGCGACCATCCCGGCCCGCGCCTCCGCCCGCTGGCGTTCCGCCTGTTCCATGCGCGCCATGTCGGTCCGGAACGCGCCGAGCAACTCATAATCTTTCTGGGACAAGGTGGAGAGGTATTGCCGACGCCGTTGGAAGTCTGCGTAGGTATCGGAAGTCAGGAGCGCTTTCATATACCCGAACCGCCCTTCCATATACTGAACGCGCAGACGCGCAAGAATCGCCTCGCGCCGATCCTGAATGCCGTCCCGTATCACGCCGAGCTGTTCCGTAATGTCCTCGATCTCCCGGTCCTTCTTCCGCAGTTTCTTCGTGATGTCCTGATGGTCCTGACGGTGGCGGATGAGCCGCTCGTCCAGGGATTGGATTCCCTGCAGAATCGATTCCCGTTTCTTTTCGGCTTCATCCGCCCGTTTTCGTTTTTCCTCGATCTTATCTTTCAGCTGCTCCAGCGTTTTCCGTTCCCGCTCGATTTTTTCGGTGATGGGATCGTTCGCGGCGATCACGGCGGATTCCCACCCGCCCCACACCGCCACACACCAGACGATGACTGCGAGCGGCTTCTTCACCCTCGCCCCTCTCCGAACCGGCGCAGCGACACAACGCTGCCGGCGACACCAAGCCCCATCCCCACGGCGACGAATGCCACACAGATCGACAACGGGAAAAACGACACCATGTTCTCGATGCCCTGGAAACGGCCGGCCGAACTGATCTGCTGTCGGAACAGCTCAAACCCCAGTTTGAGAATCCCCAACGCCAGCGCGCTGCCGCAGGCCCCTAAGACGGCGCCCTCAAGAAAGTACGGGATTCGGATAAAGGCGCGGGTCGCCCCGATCAGGCGAAGAATTTCGATCTCTTCCCGCCTGGCAAACAGCGCAAGCCTGATCGTATTGCCGATGATGGTGACCGCGGCAGCGGACAGGATCATCCCCACGCCGATCGCCGTCAACTCGATGTACCGAATGAGCCCGGCCAGCGCATCGATCCATTCCTGGTTGTAGTCGACCTTCGCGACACCGGCCACCGTCCGTGCCCGTTCCGCCCAACGGCTCACCGCATCCGGCGACTGATAGCCTGTCGCCGGGGTCACGATAAAGGATGCGGGAAGGGGATTCTCGCCGAGCCCTTCGAGCAGATGGGAGTCGGATGGAAATTGCGCGCGAAATTCGCCCAGCGCCTGCTCCTTGGAAATGTACCGCACGCCGGCCACCATCCGATCGGCCTTGAGCCTGCCTTCGAGCTCCCTCGTCTCCTCGCCTGAAATCCGATCGTCCAAATAGACAATGATCTTGATGTCCTCCTGCAACCACGCCGCCGCGTTGCGGAGATTCACATACGATAAGAGAAAGATCCCGACGCAGGCCAGCGTAAAGGCCGTGGTCACGATCGCCACCACCGTCGTCGTGCGGTTCGTCCGCAAGTTCGCCCAGGCTGCTCGGAAGAGATACCAGAGCCATCTCATGCGTCCACCCTGTCTCCTCCCCGCTGCTCCGGGATCAGCACGCCCTGCATCAAAGTCATCACGCGCCGGTTGACCAGCTTCATCACGTGCGGATCGTGCGTCGCAACCACCACGGTCGTACCGCGGGCATTGATCAGCTTGAAGAGTTCGATGAGCTCGGCAGTCCGTTCGGGATCCAGATTACCCGTCGGTTCGTCCGCCAGGAGCACGACCGGCCCGTTGACGATAGCCCGGGCGATGCAAACCCGCTGCTGCTCGCCGGTGGAAAGACTGTTGGGCGATTGGTCCTTCTTATGATCCACGCCGACCGCCCGCAAGGCGTCCATGACCTTGCGGCGAATATCGGCCTCGGAGGACCGTTGCACGATCAACGGCAGCGCGACGTTTTCAAACACAGACTTTTTCCCGAGCAAGCGAAAGTCCTGGAACACCGTCCCGATCTTCCTGCGAAGATACGGCACCTCCGACTGTTTCAGCCGGCTGACATTCTTGCCCTGGACAAAGATTTGCCCTTCGTCCGGACGCTCCTCGCCGATCAGCATACGGAGCAGTGTAGACTTTCCCGCCCCGCTCGGCCCCATGAGCAACACGAACTCTCCCTTTTCGATTTCCATCGTCACATCGAACAGGGCGACGCGGCGGTCGTAGCTCTTGGAAACATGGATCAGCTGAATCATGAGATCCTTGCCGAGATCATCGAGCACCGCCTACCGCGGCCCCCGGTCGGAGACCTGGAACGCATTCTGGAGATGTTCAATTCGCCCGCCTTCGGACGGCCGCCCTTGCACCAACACGACATCGAACCGGCAGAGTGTATCCGATAAGTGGCGCTGGGCCAAATACTGCGACGCCAACCTGACCAGTTTTTCCTGCTTGCGCCGGTTGACCGCCAGTATTGCGCCGCCGAACGCGTCCGTCGACCGGCCCTTGACCTCGACGAACACCAGCACGCCATGATCCTCGGCCACAAGATCCAACTCGCCGAGCGAAGTCCGCAGATTGCGCTCCAGGATCTGATAGCCTTTGGCCCTCAAGAATTGTTCCGCCCACGATTCACTGGATTGACCGAACTGATGCCGCGGGTCCTGCCGATCGGATGTCGTCATGACACTCGGCTCGGCAAAATGGCCGGTCCTGCCAGACTGAGTTCGGTTGCCGGCGCAGACAGAATCGCCTCCCGCACCGGAGCAAACGTCCGGCGGTGAATGGCGCAGGGCCCGAACTGCGCCAGCATCTGTAGATGCTCTGCCGTGCCATAGCCTTTATGCGAGAGAAAATTATACTGCGGGAACCGCTCATGATGCGCCGCCATGAGACGATCGCGGGTCACCTTGGCGATGATCGATGCAGCTGCGATCGAGAGGGACAGGGCATCGCCCTTGATAATAGGGCGCAGCGGAATCCGGACTTCTGGAAGGATGACGGCATCAGTGAGCAGATAATCGGGAGAAGGAGCCACGTTTTCGATGGCTCGCCGCATCGCGAGGCGGGTGGCTTCTAAAATATTGAGGGCATCGATCTCGCCGGCATCGGCGACGCCGATCCCTACGCCCACTGCTTTTTCAAGAATCGCCGGATACAGCCGCTCGCGTTCAGCCTCGGACAACTGCTTCGAGTCATCGACTCCCACCAACCGGACATGCACCGGTAAAATGACGGCTGCAGCGACGACCGGACCTGCGAGAGGACCTCGCCCTGCCTCATCGATGCCCGCGATACGGCGATACCCACATCGCCTGGCCTCTTGCTCGAACTCGTCGGCAGGCCTCATCAGGCGCGCTCCCAAACCAGATCCTCTGCCGAAGACACCTGCCCGCCCTGTCCCGGCTGGACCGATTCAACGGAACGATTACGCCTTTGCCGCCTCTGCTGGCGCGGCAGCCGGCTGCTCGGCCGATTTGCTTTCTGCCACAAACTCGCGCTCTTCCACTTTGGCGAACCGCCCCTTCTTCCCGCGAAGATAATAGAGCTTGGCCCGCCGAACGCGTCCCTGACGGACGACATCGACCTTGGCGACGATCGGCGAATGCACCGGGAAAATACGCTCGACACCGACTCCGTAGGACAGCTTGCGAACCGTAAAGGTCTCCGTATTCAAGGAACCCTTACGGGCGATCACCGTGCCTTCATAGACCTGAATGCGTTCCTTGTCGCCTTCGACCACCTTGACGTGGACCTTGACGGTATCCCCGATCTCGAATATCGGAGCTGACTTCTTCGTATAGGACCGTTGAATACGCTCTAACTGATTCATGACCTCACCCCTCCTCCAGCATCATACATCGGCACCGTTGAGACATCTTCACTCATCAATTCATTCAACAACCGCTGATCTTCATGTGTGAGCACGCGATCTCTCAAGAGATCAGGACGCCTGAGAAACGTGCTGCGCAAGGCCTGCTTTCTGCGCCACACACGAATCGCTTCGTGATGCCCGGACAACAACACGTCCGGAACACCCAACCCTCGAACCTCCGCCGGCCTGGTGTAATGCGGATACTCCAGCAACGAGTCTGAGAACGACTCTTCGCACAAGGACTCCGGATCGCCCAAGACGCCGGGCACCAATCGCGCCGCTGCATCGATCAACACCAGCGCCGGCAGCTCGCCTCCGGTCAGCACATAGTCGCCGACCGACACCTCTTCCGGCGACAGCGCCGTTCTGACACGCTCATCGATCCCTTCATAATGACCGCAGAGGATCACGATACGGCGCTGCTCGCGCGCAAGATCTTGCGCATACGCGTGCGTAAAGGGCCGGCCATGGGGCGATGGAAACAGCAGGCGGATCTGCCCTCCGCTCGCCTCCGTCTCTTTCACCAACGCATCGACCGCGCGCAAGATCGGCTCGGCCTTCAGCACCATGCCTGCGCCGCCGCCATAGGGCACATCATCGGCGACTTTGTGGCGATCCTCGGTGAAATCGCGGAGATTCCGCACCTTCACATCGAGAAGGCCCTTGTCCTGTGCGCGCTTGAGCATGCTCTGCCCCAAGACAGGAGCCACCATGTCCGGGAACAATGTCAGTACATCAACGCGCAACATCTTACCCATCCATTCCATCGATCATGCGAACAGTCATAAGCCGATGTTCGAGATCAACCGCGGTCACCCACTCTTTGGCCGCTGGAATCAAGGTCTCCTTGGCGCCTTGGCGAACGACGAACACATGGCCGCCCGGCAATTCCACGATCTCTTCCAGCACGCCGATCGGTAGTCCCTGATCGGTCTGCACGCCGATACCGACCAAGTCACACTCGTAGTACTGACCGGCCGGGAGCATGGGCACAATACCGCGAGGAGCCTGAATCAGACTGCCGCGCCATAGCCCCGCCTCTTCCGGCGTGGTCAACCCTGCAAACCTCACGATGAACCGCTCTCCGGCGCGCCTCACATGGGTCACGCTGGTGTCCATCGTCTTGCCGTCTTTTGCAACCAGACTTACGCTGGTCAACGTCTCAAACCGCCCGGGCACGTCGCTCAGCGAACGAACCTTGACCTCGCCCCTGACGCCAAACGGCCGTTCGACCAGTCCTACCGTCACCGTGTCGAGATCGCTCACCATACACAACGCGAGCTACTTCGCAGCAGTCGCCTTCCGCGCGGACTTTTCCGCCTCGAACTGCTTCCAGACGCCGGCCCGGCGAAGCAAGGTGCGCACGGTGACAGAGGGCTGCGCCCCCTGATGCAACCACGTCAGGACACGGTCCTGCTTGAGCTCCGGGACACCGGCGGCCTTGAGTGGATCAAAGATCCCCAGAATTTCAAGGAACCGCCCGTCCCGGGCCTTTCTTGAATCGGCGGCGACCAGCCGATACATCGGTCGTTTGTGTCTTCCTGTCCGAGCCAGTCTTAAATGAACAGCCACTCTGTCCTCCTTCTGAACGATACGTTCAAGTTCAGGTTACGGCTGAGTCCAAGAAAAAAGCCGATTGCGATCTCGACCTCAGCCTTGACCTTTGCCTACGTCATTACATCGAGCGCATGAGCTGGGCGAGATGCCGCCGCCCTCCTGCGCCGGTCATGGCCTTTGCCAGTTTTTTCGCCGAGAGAAACTGCTTGATCAGCCGATTCACGTCCTGGACCGTAACGCCGCTTCCTCGTGCGATCCGTTTTTTCCGGCTTCCGTTGATGATGGTATGGTCCCGGCGCTCGCGTATCGTCATCGAATCGATCATCGCCGCCACCCGGCCCATTTCCCGCTCCGGCTTATCTCCCTCGATCGCGCTCTTGAGCTTCTGTCCGCCCGGAAGCATCCCGAGAATCTGATCCAACGAGCCGAGGCGGCCCATCTGCCCCAGCTGGGCGCGAAAATCTTCCAGCGTAAATGTATTGCTCGTCAACCGCCGCTGTGCGGCTTCCGCCTGCTCGCGGGAAATGCTTTCCTGGGCTTTTTCAATGAGCGACAGCACGTCGCCCATGCCCAAAATGCGCGACGCCATGCGATCGGGGTGAAACGGCTCGAGCGCATCCAGCTTTTCCCCCACACCGAGAAACTTGATGGGCTTGCCGGTGACAGCCCGAATCGACAAGACCGCGCCCCCGCGCGCGTCACCTTCCACCTTCGTCAGAATGATGCCGGTCACGCCGATCTTTTGATCGAACTGGCCTGCCATCGTCACCGCATCCTGACCGGTCATCGCATCGGCAACCAGCAAGACCTCTTGAGGAACCACCGCCGCCTTCACTGCGACGAGCTCTCCCATCAACTCATCGTCGATATGGAGCCGACCTCCCGTATCCAGCACGACCAGATCGAACCCTTGCTCCCGTCCCTGCTCGACGCCGGCCCGGCAGATACGCACGACATCCGATTGAGAAGCCTGGGTCTGATCGGCGCGATACACATCGATCCCAAGATCGCGCCCCAGCGCGCTGAGCTGTTCACCGGCCGCAGGCCTGCGCGGATCGGCCGCGACCAGGAGCACCCGCTTGCCCTGCTGTTTGAACAGGCGGGCCAGCTTGCCGCAAGTCGTCGTCTTACCGGCCCCTTGCAACCCGACCATCATCACCACAGTAGGCGGCTGCGAGTTGAGTGCCAGCCCCGAGCGCTCGCGCCCCATCATGTCGCTCAGTTCATCCCACACGATCTTGACGACCTGATGGCCCGGCGTCAGGCTTTGCAGCACCTCCTGCCCGATCGCCTTTTGGCGGACACGCTCAATGAACTCCTTCACGATCTTGAAGTTGACGTCGGCTTCGAGCAGGGCAAAGCGCACGTCCTTCAACGCTTCAGTGATATTCTGCTCCGTGAGCACACCCTGCCCGCGAAGTTTCTTCAGAACCTTTTCAAATTTGTCGCTCAGTGCGTCAAACATAGGACGATATAGAAAGAGGCCATCGAAGCCTTACGCCAGATCTCCGATCACCTCGAAAAATCTAGAAAAAGAGCATCGGTGAGTGTATAGAACCGGGGAATGCAAGTCAAGGCAGTGCTAGCCCACATTATTCATGACGGTTCGTGACGAAACCGCCAAGACGCCGGGCGAGACGGGCACGCGGAGCCCTGAGAGACCGAGGCATACTTGAAACAGTATGTTGAGGTCACAAAGGGCGAGCCTGTCCGCTGGCCGCGCAACGCTCGCGGCCACGCTGGTCGTAGCGGCGTATCGGCGGTTGCAGTAGAGGTGTTCATGAATAATGTGGGCCAGGCTGTACCAAGTCGGCAGATTTGTTGACTTGCCGGAAACCTTTCGATATGGTGCCTTGACCATACCGCTGCCACAATGTCTCGTTTCGCAAATGGAGGATCCGCTCGCCCGTGCGAAAATCACCGTGGGTTCTGTTTGTCTTTATCATTATCGGCGGGCTGCTTGGCGGAATTCTTGGAGAAATCCTCCACGTCATCGCGCCCCAGGGCACGATTCAAAACATCTTCTCCACGCACTTCATGCCGGGTCTCAGTCCTCCGCTCACGATCGACTTGGTCTTGATGAAACTCACTTTGGGGTTCAGCATTAAAGTCAATGTCATCAGTGTCTTGGGGATGTTCGTCGGGGTCTACTTCTACAAGCACATGTAGTAGGCTACGATTTCACTTCCAGATCTTTCAACTTCAGCGCTCGAATCTGATTGCGCAGCTCAGCCGCCCGTTCGAAGGCCAATTCCTTGGCTGCCGCCTTCATCTCCGTCTCTAGCCGTTTGATGAGCTGATCCGTCGCTTCACCCCCTCCATACTGCCCGACTGTTTCAGCCGCCAGATCTAGCTGAACGTAATCCATCTCGGCCACCGCGTACTCCAATTCCGGAATCCCCTTCTTCACGCCGGTGGGAGTAATCCCGTGGGCCAGATTATATTCCGCCTGAATCGCTCTACGCCGGTTCGTTTCGTCGATCGCCGCTTTCATGGAGGCCGTCACGAAATCCCCGTAAAAAATCACCCGGCCATCGAGATTGCGAGCCGCGCGCCCCGCCGTCTGGATGAGCGAGCGGTACGAACGCAGATAGCCTTCCTTGTCCGCATCCAGAATGGCGACCAGGCTGACCTCCGGTAAATCGAGGCCTTCACGCAACAAGTTGATGCCGACCAGCACATCAAACACGCCGCGGCGGAGATCCCGCACAATTTCGGCCCGTTCGAGCGTCTTGATGTCGGAATGGAGGTAGCGCACCTTCACGCCGAGATCGTGGTAATACTCCGTCAGGTCTTCAGCCATGCGCTTCGTCAGCGTCGTGACGAGCACGCGGCTTCCCTTCGCCGTTTCAGCCCGCACCTGCCCGAGCAAGTGATCCACCTGCCCTTTGGCCGGCACCACCTCGATCTGCGGGTCCATCAGGCCGGTCGGCCGGATAATCTGTTCGACGACCTCGCCACCCGCATGCTCCAGTTCGTACGAGCCCGGCGTCGCCGACACATAGATCACTTGATTCAGGCACTGCTCGAATTCTGAAAATTTCAGCGGCCGATTATCGACGGCGGACGGCAGTCGAAATCCATAGTCCACCAGCGTTCGTTTCCGCGAGTAGTCCCCCTCGTACATCCCTCCGACTTGTGGAACACTCGCATGCGACTCATCGACAATCAGTAAAAACTCTTTCGGGAAATAATCCAGCAGCGTCGGCGGCGGTTCACCCGGCGCACGGCCGCTGAGATGGCGCGAATAGTTCTCAATGCCGTGGCAGTAGCCCATCGCACGGATCATTTCCAGATCGAACTTCGTGCGCTGTTCCAGGCGCTGCGCTTCCACCAGCCGGCCCGTTTTTCGGAGATGCGCCACCCGTTCATCCAGTTCCTCCTCGATGCCGGTGATCGCCCGTTCATACCGGTCTGGAGCGATCAGGTAATGGGTGTTCGGATAGATGGCCACCTTGGGCAACTTGCCCAACGACTTCCCGGTAAGCGGATCGATCTGATGAATGGCATCGACCACGTCGCCGAACAACTCGATGCGCACCGACTTCGCCTCCGACGAGGCCGGGAAAATTTCGATCACATCCCCGCGCGCGCGGAACGTGCCGCGATGAAAATCCACGTCGTTGCGCTCGTACTGAATCTCCACGAGCTTCGCCAGAATTTTCTCCCGCCTGACTTCCATACCTTCTTCCACATAGACCAGCATGTCATGGTAGACCTCCGGAGACCCCAGCCCGTAGATGCACGACACCGACGACACAATCAGCACGTCGTTGCGCTGGAGCAGCGAGGTCGTCGCGGAATGCCGCATCTGATCGATGGCATCGTTGATCGACGCGTCTTTGGCGATATAGGTGTCGCTCTGGGGAATGTAGGCTTCAGGCTGATAGTAGTCGTAATAACTCACGAAATATTCAACGGCATTGTTCGGAAAGAATTGCTTGAACTCTTGATAGAGCTGCCCGGCCAGCGTTTTGTTGTGGACCAGCACCAGCGTCGGCTTTTGAACGCGCTCGACGAGATTGGCCATGGTAAACGTCTTGCCGGACCCGGTCACACCAAGCAGGACCTGGTGTTTCTTTCCGGACTCCACCCCGGCCGTGAGTTTGGCGATTGCCTCCGGCTGATGACCACAGGGTATGAAGGGCGCTTCAAGCTTAAACGGCGGCATCACAATCTCCGGCGGTCATCTTACCAAATGCTCAATCGCGCTTCTCGTGAAGCGTCGATTGGTTTCGAGCGCCAATGGCGTATGGCTGATGGCACAAGCAGTGCTGATTTTAAATTTATGAGTTGAGAATGGAGAATGTTGAGTGGCCGTACGTCTGAACATTCTCAGCTTCTCTGTACCACCCATAAACCATCACCCCTGACGCCTCACCCCTTACCCCTCACGTCTGGATACAATACACTCTTCTCCTCAACGCGATACGAGCGGTGAAGTGCACTCAGACAAAAGAAAAGGGGCTGCCGGAACTTCCGGCAGCCCCCTCGTCGAACAGAGCGCGATCGGATCAGTGCCGACCGCCGCCTCCGAATCCTCCACGCCCTCCACCTCCGCCGGAGCGGGGCTCCTGAGGACGCGCTTCATTGACGGTCAACGTCCGCCCGCCGAGTTCCGTCCCGTTCAGAGCGGTAATCGCGGCCTGGGCTTCAGAATCAGACGACATTTCCACAAATCCAAATCCACGGGACTGCCCGGTGAACTTGTCCGTAATGATCCGCGCCGACGCAACCGCCCCATGCGCGGCAAACAGATCACTCAGTTGTTGCTCCGTGGTTGAATATGGCAATCCACCGACATAAATCTTCGCTCCCATTACGCTCCTCCTTGTGCAAATGCAGAATGGTGTTGTCCTGGACGCGAGAAAGAAACGAGGAAGGAATGGGCCGAAGATGTGATCAACACAGCGGCGTTTCGCACTGGCTTCCGATCGGATTCCCGGGCCGGACCAAAACAACATCCGTTCAGGCCTTGTCACTCTCATGCTTGTTTGCCAGGCCTTTCGCAATCAAGCGGGGCTATGCTACCCCAGGAAAAAGAACAAATGCAAGCCATCACCCGCGTTATTCGTCACGTTCGCCGTACAATCGCCCATGTTCGGCTCCGCGAGACAGGCGAGAGTGGCGGGAACCGGCTTTGCGCGTCACGCGAGACTCGAGCTTCGCGCTGGTCGTGCGTGCCTGTTAATAGGCCGGGGGAGATGAAAGGGGCCGGTGGGAAAAGAGAGGGACGGCGTGGAAGGTATCGAATAACAAGGCAGATTTCCCGCGGGCCATCAATCCGACTTGCCCCAGTCCAAGCGCTTGATCTTCAACCGACAGGACGAGCACCCCATCCACGAAGGTCTCGATGAAGTCCTTGCTGATAATTGTATTCCGCTGCACCCGGAGCGAATGCCACTCGGTCCGTTTGAGCGTGACCGGACTGTGAGCGAGAACCACCTCTTTCCCTCCAACCACGCGGATCATACGCGCCGTAGCACCGGCCAGATCGACCACCGCCGCATAATAGTTGGAGGCGTCTTGCACGCCCAATACGACGCCGCCGATCCCGGAGGCCCCTTCTTGCATCCGGAAACTCACCGCCAAATCAGGATACTCGTACTTGAACCCGGTGGCTAAGAGCAGATGGTCGCAGGGCTCCGCCTCACAGAGCGATGACACCGCCACAACCTGAGTAGGCGACGGCGCATCCGCATAGGTCTGCACGGTCCATTCGGCAGGCCGCCCCTCACCCGAGGCCAGCGCCGTAAAACCCGCCGGCGCTTTCTGCGGTTGATCCTGATCGAAGGTCCACTTCTGAAAGAGGCCTCCCGTCGCCTGCTGTTTCAAATTGACTTCTTTTTCTTCCTGAGACTCGCGCGGGACGGCCAACGCCTCGCTGGCGATCGCCATCACCCCGCAACCAGCCAAGAACAGACAGCCTAGACTCAGTCGAATGCTGTAAGGGGTAAGGCGTGAGGCGTCAGGGGTGGCGGGCAATGACAAGTGCATCTGACAACTCACAACTGAATACTGCATCAGCTACGGGAAAAAGACGCCTGTACTATTTCGGCGGCCCTGGTTTCTTCATTTGCAGGATGTCCTGCTGCAACCGGTCTCGCTCGGCAAGCAGTTTCCGCCGCCGCCGCCATCGATTCAAAGTCCACCACCGCAGTTTCTCGCGAAACGTCACAAGAGGGGCCGGAGCGCTGCCTCCAGGAGCCTGCTGAAAGGAATAGCCCACGTGGCTGTCACGCTCTGCGAAAAACTTCTTGTAGAGATGATCGTACAGCCCGTTTCCTGATCCGCCTTCTGCCACTGATTCTCCTTACTAGCAGGATGCTGAAAAAGTC
>MSXM01000067.1:12709-16520 GCA_002083565.1 Nitrospira sp. ST-bin4
GATCGAAGCGAGCGGTTCAAGCGAAGCTTGGTATGTACCTCCTCGCCCCTTCGCTCGCTGCGGCCTTGCTGAACGGCCTTTTTGAGCATCCTGCCAGTCTCGCCCCAGTCTCGCCACTCTCGCCCGTCTCGCGTAAGATTAGCATAGTACCTGGTCCCGTTCCGATGGTGCAATGGGCTGCGCAGGAGCCTGTCCGATATTACCTTCGTGACGAGGCGAAGGAGGCGCGGCCAGATGCAAGGCCGCAGGCCCGGAAAAACCGGAAGCATATTCACTGCAATATGTTGAGGATTTTTTCGGGCCGAGAACGACGCAGATGGTCGTGGATCGTTCGCCGCAGTAGAACGGTCAATGTCGGACAGGCTCCTAACCTGTGCTATAGTTTCGCGGACCGTGCGCCCCTCTCGGAGATTGTATGCACATATGAAACTCCTTCTCGTATTTCTGGCTTCCATCTTCGTCGCAACGTCTGCTATCGAAAGCGTGGCAAGCGGCACGACGCTCGATTCAACCATTACAGATTCAAACTGGATTGAGCGTGGCTTGGAACAGATTTCAGCCGAGCGGATGGTTGCGGATATCGCGGAACTCAGCAGCTCGAGATTCGGAGGACGACAGACCGGCACCGACCAGGATCGGGAGTCAGCGGCATTCGTAGCCGACCGGTTCAGCGCGCTTCGGCTGCACCGTTCAACCGTCTCTACTCCGGAAAACCGGACCAATCCCCTGCCGCAACGGGAATGGAAACAGACCATGCCGGTCACCGCGGCCACGATCCAGGACGAGCCGTTTCTACAAATCGCCTCCGCCAACAACCAATCGACGCTTCGAGTCGGGCCTGAGTTTTTGCCCATTTTGGATTCGCCGTCAGCTGACATCCACAGTTCCATCGTCTTTGTCGGCTACGGCCTCTCCGACCCGGCCCAGGGCATCGACGACTACGCGGGCCTCGACATCCGGAACAAGATCGTTCTATTTCTACGCGGCAAACCGGAGCCGTACAAAGGCGCCTTCACACATGCAGACAAAGTGCGGATCGCCAAGGAGAAAGGGGCTGCGGCTTATCTGACGGCCACCGGACCGGTGTTGAGTCCATATGAAGTTCGCCGAGGCACAACCGGGACACCGACCGCTTTATATGCCGGGACCGACCCATCGCAGCAGCTGCCTGGCGCATGGATCAGCACGGACATCGCCGAAGCGATCGTCCAGAATGGAACGCCGGACAACAAGCCGCTTCGGGATCTCCAGGAAGCGATCACCCGGACCGGCTCATCACGATCGTTTGTGACTTCTGCGACGGCACGATTGGTCTGGACCACCCTGTCGTCACCGGGCACGCTCTATAATGTGGCCTCCCTGATCCGTGGCTACTCGCCGCGCAGCGATGAAACCATCATCATCGGCGCCCATCGCGACCACTTCGGCAAGCAAGCCGGCCGCCTGTTCGCAGGAGCCGACGACAATGCCTCCGGCACCGCCGTCATGCTGGAGGTGGCACGGGTCCTGGCGTCGGCCCCTGCCGCGCCAAAACGCTCTATTCTGTTTCTCTCGTTCAGCGGCGAAGAACAGGGGCTACTGGGATCGCGGCTCTATGTGTCTCAACCCATCGCCCCTCTGGCCAAGACCGTCGGCATGATCAACATCGACCATGCCGGAGTCGGCAACGGGCGGCTCACGGTGGGTGTGACGGGATTGGAGAAGAGCGTGGCAGCGGAGGCAGGCCAGGCGTCGGGGCTCAGCGACAAGCTCGACCTCTATGGATTCTTTCCCGGTGGCGATCACGTGCCCTTCAAGGAAGCAGGAGTCCCGACGATCACCGTCGTCAGCGGCGGCGTCCACCCGCACTTTCACCAACCGACCGACACAGCCGACACGATCGATCCGGAAATCGTAAAGTCCGTGGCCCGGTATGTCCTAGCCTTGGCCTGGCAGCTGGCCAATGCGCCGTAAAGCCAGGGGACTGACCCCCTTCCCCGCGTCCGCGCGTGGGATCTGTCCCCGTCCAAACCACGTATTCCCTCAGGAAATCGTCTTCACAGACTTCCCAGTCGCGCGCTCGCTTTGACCAAGTTGTGGGCCGTCGGTTCGGAGAATGAACACGTCCGAACGTATTTTCTCAGGGAAAGGGCGCAGCGATCGCTCATTTCCCAAGCACGCTGAGAGAGTTCGAGGCAAATAGCCGGTTGAAGGTTGAAGAAGAGAGCAGGCGCATCAAGAGTTCGGATCGCCTCGTCAACAAGGCATGGAGAGGATCAGTCAGTCCTGCTCATCACGGGTATTCGGCCATAACGTCAATGCGACCCCGACAAGCAAGTATGCGACAGCCACAATCACCGCGCCCGTGTTCATCTCATACCACCTGTCATTCCACATGGCATTCCACGTGTTCATTCCAAGGAGCAGCTCCATTTCTCCTGGAAATAAGACTGGGAAAAGAGGCGCCGATATCAACATCACGAGCCCAGTCCAATTAAGTCTGCTCATGATGTGCCTCCTGTCTATTGATGACTTCCGCCCGATGTATGTGATCGCGTCGAAGAACCTCTTTCTTGGCTGGCGGAAAAATTCTACGCCCCTTTGATCTCAAGAAGCCAGAGCATGGTAGATGGAGATTTCTTTGTCGTTGTCGGAGTTCATGTCCATAACAGCGGAGTCACCCATCGAGTCGCACTCATTCTCGCCCCAACAGCAGACCCTGTTCGCGATGTGCGAGGTCAATCGCCGGCCCCGGCTATCAATCGCACATGACATTTCAAGACCTGAACAAGCTTGACATAATCTTGTACAGTATTTAGGCTGTCCGGAACGCCCTCAGGAGGAGGACCCCATGAGCATTACATCCAAAGACATTATTTCGCTGAGCCGCGCACGCGCCAAGCTCACGGAACTCTGCGACGAGGTGCGGACCACGGGGAGCGAGAAACTCATTACGAAAAACGGCAGCAGCTGTGCGGCACTCATCGATGCGGACCGCCTGGACTATTACCATCGGCTGGAACGAGAACACATCCATCTCGGATTGCTGGAAGAAGCGATCAAGGGGCTCACCGACGTCAAGGCAGGCAAGACGCTCAGTCTCGCCCAGCTTAAATCGCGTCATGGCCGGTAAGCAGCCGCGTTTCACTGAAAACTTCTCGACCAATCTGACGGCCATCGAGACTTTTCTCGGCCCTCAAAGTCGGTCGGCCTACCGTCGATTTCTCGACCGTCTTTTCGATGAGACCATTCCCTTGCTGTTCCGATTCCCACAATCCGGGCGCTCGTTCTTGGCTCACCCCATCAAATCTGCAAAAGCGAAGACGTTGGCCAAGGAGCTACGCAGACTCCTCGGCAAAGGAGACGACCTGCGCGAATTCGTGATGGACGACTATCTCGTGCTCTACCTGGTACGCCGAAGCCAAGTGATCTTCCTTTCAGTGAAGCATCATCGGCAATTGTCTTTCGATCTCAAAGGATTCTGGAGCAACGAATAGCAGATGCAGGTTCAAGAACTAACCTAATCTATCATTGCTTCGACAACCGACCGACACAGCCGACACGATCGCTCCGGAAATCGTAAAGCCCGTGGCCCGGTATGTTCTAGCGTTGACCTGACAGCTGGCAAATGCGCCGTGAAGCGCTCCCAAAGCGGAAGATGTCTTTCAAATCCCGGGCACCTCAAACTGACCCCTGTATCTCTTTCCCAACACGCGCCCCTCGTCCGCTAGGCTTCAGTGCGGGATCTTCGCGCCGAGCACGTCGACTTGCTCGATCTGTGGTGGTTCGGCAAGCAACTCGGATGCCTTTGCCATCAGTGCTGCCGCGATCG
>MSXM01000068.1:0-9229 GCA_002083565.1 Nitrospira sp. ST-bin4
ACGGTACCTATGCCCTGACCGGTGTGGTGGGACATTTCAGTTGGCGGTTGCAATATGAGCGGGATACGCCGATCGACCGGAAAGGCCTGACGCAGGACTATGCCGATGGGCTCGTCACAGCCAAATTCCAAGCGGTGCAAGACTTCCCCGCATGGCGGCGCCTCCTGCCGAACCAGAACCTCACTGCCTACGCCGGGGCCGGCTGGCTCTTTCATAATACTAATTACTTCGCCAGGCCGGATAACACCGGACGCGCGCTCTTTCGCTATGTCGCCCACGCCGACTTCGATCTCTATAAGAATAAAGTAGTTCTCTACGGCGACGTCAACATGTTCACAGACCGGCAGGCTGACAATCAGGTCAATCCAACCGAACTGGATTGGATCGTCGGCCTGGCAGTGCGGTGGCGGACTTCAGAAGTGGCGGTCTATCTTGAGCAAGATCAGCCGTTGGATCGGCCCGGATTAGTTCAGAAATACGTCGCGGTCCAGTACCGTATGTCGTTCGATGTCTCGAAAGGAGACCTGGGAATCGGCAGGGTCGAGACGGCACCGCCGCCAAAACCATAACCATTCCATTTCCACGGCTGTGCTCTCGCCCGCCTCATTCATGAGCGCTTCTGCTGCAATCGCCGATCTCTCCTTCGTCGCTCGTATCTTGTGAAGCGTCACTCCGTGGAAAGAAAGAGCCTATGGCGTATGGCTTATGGCACGGAACCAAAGGGCCAAACAACGCCAGCAAAGGCTCTGCTCCGAGCACCTGCTATACGCCATCAGCTATATGCTCTTCTACTTAACGAGATACGCTTCACAAGGCGAGATTTTCAGTATGATCTTGCGACGACCCGTCATGAATTTACGGGCCAGGGAGAAGGCGGGGCGCCTCGGATGAGGCGCCCCGTTCATTGCGCAGTGAGCTATTTAGAACCGGCTGCGACTGCCGAAATCGGTGCGGCCACGTCCACCGCCGCCACCACCACCGCCAGTGCGGGGTTCTTGTGGCTTGGCTTCGTTCACAGTCAACGGACGTCCATCCATCTGTGTGCCGTTCAACGCAGAAATCGCCGCTTGACCTTCTTCTTTCGAGGCCATTTCGACGAAGCCGAAGCCTCGCGACTGTCCCGTAAACTTGTCGGTGATCACACGCGCGGACTCAACGGTCCCGTGTGCCGCGAACAGGGTGGTTAACTGCGCTTCGGTCGCCGCATAGGGCAACCCGCCAACATAAAGTTTTGAACCCATGGGGGGTCCTCCTTCTAAAAATTGATATTGTGGAGAACGCGAGAACTATTTCACGAGGGGAAGGAGAGGGCCGAAGGCGCAAGAAACAAGGCGACCTAGGTCAGACTTCCGATCAGATTCTCGGTAACAACAACATCCGAAATGAGCCGTTCAATATGATGTTTCACGCGAGGCCCACCGCTTGAAACATCGACACTCTAACATACCTCCACGTGAATAGCCATTCATAACAGTAGAGGCTGAGCGTGCCGGCGTATCAGGTCTTGCAAGCCAGGAAAATTGGACATTCTGAATACCGGAGGAATAATCCGCTATTTGATGGCTGTTGCGCGCTGCCATCCCGGTAGACGCCACACCTTCCAGAGCAGCACCCACTAAGGATAAAATCACCGGTCAACCTCGGCAATCACTTCCTCCGCACACTAATCGTCTTTCTCGACAACCAGAATAAGGCGCCTGCTTTTGAAACCCTTACCGGAAGAAGCCCTAGCCTGCATTATTCATGACGGTTCGTCGCGAAATCGTGCAGTCGCGTGGCGAGACAGGCACGCGGAGCCCTGAGGAACCGAGGCATACTTGAAGCAGTATGTCGAGGTTGCGAGAGGCGAGCCTGCCTGCCGAAGGCTCGTCGCAGCAGCGAATCCGCGATTGCAGCAGAAGTGTTCATGAATAATGCGGGCTAGGTTCCCCTGGTTGGTATGGTAAATACCAGCTCTGCCTTCCCTCCAAAGGTAGGATAGCGCTCCGGTGGTCAGGATCGATAAAATCCGATGGTATGGAGGGTATGATGGTATCTCAAGCCTATCATCGAATCTATCTGCGATACCCGACACAGTATTCGATTATCTTCGGGTGGACGTCTGGCGTGGGCGAAGGGCTCGTCACCAACCTTTCGTTTAACGGATGCACGGTCCAGTGCGATCGCACACCCCTTGTGGGGGCAGAGGTCCGTGTCAGTATCCTCCTCCCGGACCAGACGCAGGCCCTGTCCATTGAGCGCGGTGCAATCAAATGGGTGGATGGCTATCAGTTTGGCGTGGAATTTCAGCGCCTCGCCCTGGATTGTCGGCAACGGCTCAATCACACCTTGCGCAAGGCACTCATCCATCGCCTGAAGACGCACTCCAGCCGGCCAGACCAGTCAAACGTGCCGACCTAACGACACGCCACAACCGAAAATGTAGCAGGCGTCTTATTCTCAAGGCACACGTCACGCCAATCGCCTAAGCCATCCCCAGTAGCCGCCACGCACCTTCCAACTGTTCTGTTTCCCGGCCTTGAGCTTGAATTTCGCCTGCCCTGATGGCGTTACTTCGGGGCCTGTAACGCGTCCTGCTCTTGTCCCTCCACTACCGGCTTGAGATAGATCTCCACGCGACGGTTTTGGCTGCGGCCGGCGGCGGTGGTGTTACTGGATTCGGGCTGGGCTTCTCCACGGCCCTCGGTCCGAACACGGCTGGGATCGACCCCGGCGCCGGTTAGGGCATTGGCAACTGCTATGGCGCGACGCTCCGAGAGTTGCCGGTTGTAGCTATCGCTCCCCTGACTATCGGTGTGGCCGATGACATGGACCATGGTGCTGTCGTACTGCTTCACGACGCCACCAAGTTTCGCGAGTGCAGCGCTAAAGGAGGATTTCACGTCCGAGCTGCCAGTCGAAAAAGAGGCCTCGCTTTTCAGGTCGACTTCGATAGAATTGTCAGGGAGTTTTCTCAATTCCACATCGTTGCCGGCCAGTTCTTTCGCCAACTGTTCTTCAATCGCCTTCTTTTGTTTATCCATGTAGAGTCCGACTCCGCCTCCGGTCAGCACGCCGACCGCTGCACCAATAGCGGCGCCACGTCCGCGATTCTTACTGTCAATGGCGGCACCAGTGCCGGCACCGACGACGGCTCCGATGGCGGCGCCGATTTTCGTTTTCTGATACGGGTCATCGACGCAACCGGTCATCAATGCCAATCCACACACTCCTACAATGCCGTGACGAAACACCTTCTTCATCCTGATTCCTCCATAGAGTACGAACAACAAGGCAAGACCGTCCAAGTCAGGCCAGATCCCGCCACCAAACGATGGGGGCATTTTATCGAGGGGACAAGAGAGAGTCGAGGATTTCTCAATCTTTTCATTCCCCTCTCATTCTATTTCCTCTTTGTGCTTCTTGCCTTCCCGCTCCATTTCTTTCCTGCCTTTTCGAGTTTCTCGCTCTACCTCGCATCAAGTCTTGAACCGTGCATAGCATGGGAATAAACTGCATCTTGTCATCCGCCAACCTGGAAACTACCCTCCGCTCCCGCTCCTTTTTCTGCCGCCATTCAATTGACACTACTTACAAAGCCCTGTAGTTTTCCTGTGGCTTTTTCCGTTCTGGATACGCACCTGTTACTCAGAGGGAGTCCTTCATCATTCATCTCGGACTTGTCATATCGTTGAGTCTGGCACTGTTCGCCAGCACTGCACCGACTGAGGCCGCGTCCGAATCGTCTGATCCGGAATCGGCCATCCGCCGGATGGTGCGCGCCAATGCCGAGAAGGATCTTCCGACCCTTTCCAGACTGATGGCCCACGATGCCGATATCATCAGTTACGGGGTTGCAGGACGGAAATACATCGGATGGCCGGAGCTTGAACAGGGAATCCGCGACGAATTTGCTAATGCTCAGAAGCTCGAAATTCCGATCCATGCACTCACGGTCTGGACGAAAGGCGATCTGGCTTGGTACGCAATGGAGCTCGACTATATCCGCTATGTCACGGACGGGGCTGTGCTCAAACGAACCGTGCTCCCCATGAGGGAAACCGGTGTACTCGAACGTCGTGATGGCCGATGGCAACTGTTGTCATGGCACGAATCGTTTCGTTCCGCTCAGCTAGGTGGCCCCCTTGCCCGACCACTGGCTGTGCTACCACACCGGCCGGCCGGCAAAGCCGATGCATCTTCTCTTCCCGATATTAGTGGAGAGTGGGAGGTTCTCGAAGTTGAGGATGACAAACGCTACAAGGCGACGCTGGACAAATACGGGAATGGCCCCTACACGCAGCACGGCGGCCGTTTCACCACCATCACGATCGCCAACCGGCTGTGGCAAGGTACATGGCAACAGCCCGGCAATGACCGTGAAGGAGGGTTTGAAGTCCTTCTTTCAGAGGACGGCACCCAGGCCCATGGAATATGGTGGTATTCCAGAGTCGGCACTCACACCAATATCCCTCCACGCGAGCACGGCGGCACCTATCACTGGAAGAGACTACCTCGTTGACTCTGCCGCTGTAGTCAGATACGTACCTGCTCATGCCTGTCATCGATACCGCCCACGCCATGTTTGTTGTTGAGGTCCTCGGCGTGCTGGCCATTCCGGGACCGACGAACTCGCTGCTCTTGGTATCGGGAGTGTCGCGCGGATTCCAGGCGAGCCTGAAGCTTATTCTTGCCGAAGTAGGAGCCTACCTCATTTCAATCTCGGCGTTGGTGTTGGTTCTGGAACCGGTGACGAGAACGTATTCCACAGTGCCCCAACTGCTCCGCGTGGCCTGTAGCATCTATCTGGTACATCTGGCGATCAGACTGTGGCGATCGGGAGGGCAGAAAGTCCAGGATTCTCATCCGATCACCGGTCGCCGAGTCTTTTTCACCACATTGATGAACCCCAAGAACTTGATCTTCGCTTTCGGCATCTTTCCCATACCCAGCGCGGGAGCGAGCGAGCTGCTCCCCTACTTGGCTGGGTTTACGGCCCTCTGCACCGTGGTCGCTAGCGGCTGGATCGCAGCAGGGGCCCTGATTCAGTCAAACGCCGCGCAGCGGATTCACATGGAATGGGTGTATCGCGGCGAAGCGTTCCTACTCGGCGGATTCGCGATCGCGATCTTCGTGTCTGCATACTCGTGACAAACAGGCCGCCTCAAGCGGTGTGGGAAGTAGTTGTTCGAAACTCCGCAGCTAATAAAGCATCCGCGTATGCATGATTGAGTGGTGGAGTACTGACTACGCGAACCTCACATACACAGGAGTACTCTGAAGGCGCTGGCAGGTACCACGTTTACCGCAAGACAATGCGCAGAAATTCAGCGAGCGTATCTCGTTTTCAGATGAGTCCACTTCACGGGATACGCTCGCGAGACATGACGGAGAGATTCTACCGGTCTACTCTGCACTGTTATGTTCCTTTCTTGTAGACCCATATGCCAACACCCGCAAGCCCAAGTAACGCGACTGCTAATGTAAAAAGGTTCATATCCATGATCGCTCCTTTCGTTTTACTTCGTTCGATTGCCTTACATAGACCATAAGCGCTTCTCGACGGCTTAGCGAGCGTTATAATGTCCATCATCTAGACCATAGAGTGCCGCTACCTCTTCTTCATGATATCAATCACTTGACCAACGCTTGGAACAGGCCTCATGACACAATTCTAACCTCGGCATGAAAAAATAAAACAGACTATGCGCACTGAGTCCCAATCCATTTCTTCGAATCTCCTCTCTCCTGGTACACCCCTCAACCCCACCCATGTTGTTTTGGGCTACTTCCTGTAGAATACAGATCTCTTCCCCCGATCTCCCCGACAAACAGGCCGATTACCTCCGGCCGGAAGGACTTTCATGACTCAGCAATCACCCATCACCGAACGCGTTCTCACGTTTCTCCAAGGTTCCCCTGAATGTGACTTTGAAGCCTTGGTCACCCGTTATCCGGAGTTCAGTTGGAACGAACTCCACCTCGAAGTATCCCGCTTGAGCCGGCGCGGTCTGGTGACAATCACGAGAGGCGTTGGAACCTGTACTATCAAGTACGTCGCGGCTCTTTCCTAAACCGAAGACACGAGTATCTCAGCTGCCCTATTCCCTAGCATGAAACAAAGGGGAGCCGAGCCTGACCTTGACTTATTCATGCGGGATGAGTACATCCCGCATTGTCCTCTGACATCGCTCCACCGGGCAGATCGCTTGTGCGCAGCCGGATCAGTTGCTGCCTGCTCAACTAATGGTTATTGATACCATTCTTCTCTCCCATGAATGACAAGCCCCCCTCATCGTCTCCGGAATCAAAGCCGACAGAGCTCGTCGTGAGTGCCGAGCGGCATCGATTCATGTGCGAGATCATCGACTATGTGCGAATGATTCATCACCATATCGATCCAGACATGTACGACATCGATGCAAAACGGCTGGAGCATTTCGCATGGTGTTTTGAGGGAGACATAGTCGATCCTTCGGGGTTCATAATGACCGTGACCTACGAAGGCCTGTTTGATCTGCAAATCATCGTGGATGCCGCCTATACCTATTCGAACAGGAAGTCAGCGGGGAGCCGGCCGGAGAGCCTGACCAATGTGGGGTTTGAGGCTCTTGTCACCTGGCTGTCTCAGAGCCAGCGTACGCTCTTCTTCTCAGATCTCAAGCGCTAACCAGGCAGGAATTGAATCTGGATCAGATTGCAGAAGGGGATCCATGAAGCTGGCTCTTTTTCGACAAGATCCAGTCTATTGCCTCCTACCGAATCACTCACGCCTTAAGATTCTTGACCAACGATACTCATCCCCTGTAGTTCATTATCATGCGCTATCTTGTGATTCCTGGATCAATTGTCCTTGCCTTGTTCCTCTTCCTGTGGGGCCGCAACCTCCAGACGCCGATACACGTACAGGACAAGGCATATGACCTGTTGCTATCCACCCTCCTGTCACACAGTGTACCGGCAGTGTCGGTCGACCAGATTGCATCAGAACACTTTCACATACTCGATGCCCGTGCATATCGGGAATTCGAAGTGAGTCATATTGAAGGCGCTACCTGGGTGGGCTACGATGATTTTGACATAGGCCGCCTGGCTGGAATCGATAAACAGGCCACGGTCGCGGTCTATTGTTCGGTGGGATACCGTAGTGAACGCATCGTGAAACAACTACATCAGCAGGGCTATGCCCATGTGGTCAATGTCTATGGCGGCATCTTCGAGTGGGTCAATACAGGACACCCTGTGGTGACCGGCGATGGCACAAAAACGGAAACAGTACATGCCTACTCAAAATCATGGAGTATTTGGCTGACGCGAGGAAACCAGGTCTATGAATAGACGGGATCCGAGAGAGCCATTAGTCGTTGAACATTCCACACCCGCTCTACAAGGACTAGTGCGGGTGATGAAGGCCGGTGCCGTTTATTTTCTTGTCGCGCTTGGAGCGGGATTTACGCTGGAGTACATTCGGCTGGAATTAGTTGCTCTGCATTTCAGTGAACGGTTGGCTGAGATACTGGAAATCCCGACCGTACTTCTGGCCACCATGATCGGCGCACGATGGGCGGTCGACCGGCTGACCGTGCCTCCACTGCCGGGCCTCCGACTCGGAGTAGGATTTGTGGCGCTCGGTCTTGCGCTCATTGCGCAATTCATGGTCGTGCTTCCCATCAGCGGCCTCTCATACGCCGAATACTTGGCAAGCCAGAATCCCACATCCATATCGGCATCGATCGGAACGCTTGGCGTGTTGCTCGTCATGCCATTCCTAACGGCGTACCGATGGGACGCTCGCTAAGTTGCGCTCCCTGGAACTCATCTGGACTTCGGCCACCCAATAGTTCGACTGAGCAGATTTGTGGCGATGTCAAAGATCTGCTTCTTCCTCTAAAGAAGAGGTCACAGCCCACTTCCTACACATGGCATGGTTCATAGACTTGGGGTATACTTATTTCTGTGACGAGTCACCCTTCTCATGGAGGCTCGCATGGCACTGAGTCACTACGAGCAGTCGTACCGAGCGCGCGCGTTGAAACTATTCCCCTGGATTTGCGCCCACTGCGGGCGCGAATTTGACGGCAAGAAACTGAGCCAACTCACGGTCCATCACAAGGACCACAACCATGACAATAATCCTCCCGACGGCAGCAACTGGGAGTTGCTCTGCCTCTATTGCCACGACAACGAGCATCAGCGCGATCAGGTCGGCGGCGGGGCGAACGAACCTTCGTCGAACCATGAACCGGATCGCCCCTTCACACCCTTCGCCAATCTGGCCGGCCTGCTCAAACGCAACACGGCAGCCTGACCGAAGAAATGGGGCTTGTTTCTTAACCGGGCTCCTTGGTTCAAGAAACCACCGGGATTGAGCTGTAACCCAGTCCTGTCCATTTCGAAAAGCCCTCGTGCAAACAAAAACGGGCAGGGGTGTTATCCCCTGCCCGTCCATTCCCCCAAAAACAATTCTACGCGCTACATATTCTTTACCCATAAGGAACTCAACTCAGGATAATTCGCGCGATAGTCAGCGTGGCTGGCACGGATGACTTTCAGCGCCTCATCCCGCCCATATATGCCGGTAATTTCCACCTTGTGTTGAGTCGTCCCTGGCGCGCTCTTATAGGTGAGAAAGTAATGCTGGAGGCGATCGAGGAGCGCCCTCGGACATTGCGAAATATCCGTAAAGTTCCCGTAGACGGCATCGTCCCGCATGACGGCGATGATTTTGTCGTCGGCCTCGCCGCCGTCGGCCAGACTCAAGCCTCCGATCGGCAGTGCCGTCAAGAGAATGTCGCTGTGGGGGATACTCTTCTCAGACAACACACAGATATCGAGTGGATCGCCGTCGCCGACCATCCCCTTGCGGCGGGCTCGCTTGGCAAAGATACCGGCCACCTGCTCCCCGGAATAGGTCTGCGGGATCAATCCGTAGTACACCGGACAGAAATTTGAAAACCGCTGTGGCCGGTCCACTTTGAGAAAACCACTGCTCTTGTCTACCTCATATTTGACCGTATCGGTCGGGACGATTTCGATGTAGGCCGTCACCACCTCCGGGGCTTCCTCTCCGATAGACACACCATGCCATGGGTGCGCTTTGAACATCAGCCCAAGCAGGCGTTGGAAGGGATCACTTCCCCCGCGTATGACCGCTGTCTTGTCGATGTTTATTTCCTTTCCATTTCGTTTCTTCTCTTTCATGCATCCTCCGGTATCTGCAGACCATTCCTATCTTCAACTTCAATTTCCC
>MSXM01000068.1:9288-16996 GCA_002083565.1 Nitrospira sp. ST-bin4
GACTCTCCCTCTTTCAGGTAAAAGAAAGTCGTCCGGCAAACGCCACTGCTGACTTGTAGAATTGTCTCACAATCGGTACTCTTCGTCTCGACAGATTCCTATTATCTATGGACCACCTAGAATCCAAGCCCCACCCCCGCGACCCCCTGCACGGGATTACCCTGGAATCCATTGTTACCACGTTGGTGGCACGGCACGGTTGGGCCGAACTCGGGAAACGGGTTCCCATCCGTTGTTTCCGTCACCATCCTACGATAGCCTCCAGCCTGACCTTCCTACGAAAAACACCCTGGGCACGCCAACGGATCGAACGGATGTTTGTCGCAGAACTCCCTAAACCATAAGCTAACATCATGGCTTCCAACTCTACTATTTATAAAGCCACTCTACAGATCGCCGACATGGACCGCCAGTACTACCAGGATCATGCCCTTACGATAGCGCGCCATCCGTCTGAAACGGACGAACGAATGATGATACGGCTACTGGCCTTCGCTCTCCATGCAAGCGAGACCTTGTCCTTCGGGCGCGGCGTGGGAACCGAAGATGAACCCGCGCTCTGGCAAAAAGATTTGACCGGCGCCATCCATCTCTGGATTGAAATCGGACAACCGGATGAAAAGTCCCTGCGGCAGGCATGCGGCCGCTCCACACAAGTCGCCGTCTATGCCTATGGCTCCCGGAGCGCCGATGTCTGGTGGGCGAAGAATCATCCCCTGCTCGATCGGCTGGAGAACCTGACCGTAACCCTCCTCCCAATGGAAAGCGTTCGCGCCCTCGCGGCGTTGGCCAGTCCCAGCATGCGTTTGCAATGGACGATTCAGGACGGACATCTGTGGATTGCCGACGATACCCAGAATGTCCACATTGAACTTCAGCGATTGAAGAGCTAAAAACTGCTCTTCACATGCGCCTGATATGAAACAGTGTCAGACCTGCCTTCACTCTGGCCTTAGGCAGAATGGACTTGTGCATCTGGACGGTCGGGAGCGATTCGACGGATTCTTCCCACACAATCCGCAATACGCTTTGCGCCAATATCGTTCGCAGGCCGCCCGGTCCGACCACAAACGCACTTCCTTGTGGCCGCAACATCTGCCGTAACCAGGTCACGCTTGCCGTCAGCGCTCCCGCCTCCGTGAAAGAGGCATAGGGCAGCCATTGATAAATCACGTCATAGGGCTGGTGATTTACCATTCTCAGGTTCCAGATCGACGCCGGAACAATGCGGATCCGCCTCAACCACTCCCACTGTTGTGGGACAGCGCACCTGGTCCAAAGTTCCTGCGCCTGGCGCTGCGCATAGGCAGCATAGTAACTACGGATCGTGTAGTCGCGCGGACGATCGCAAGCAATACAGGTCTCGATCACCGTGTCGCCATTGTCGATCAGCACCCGTTCCGCCCGTGAGAGAACCGTCCCCAGCTCAGAGTCTTGTTGTGCCAGATCTTGTACAAAGTCTGCCACAAACGGCTGCGCTGCCAATTCCCCGATCTCTTCCTCGTCGTCCGGATATGACAACACTGCTCCAAAAGCGTCGGCAGGGCAAATCGGCGGGACTCCCTGCACGAAAAGCGTGCGCCAATCGATAGGACTGTCTGTATATGCATATTCTGCTGACGAGATGGGCCTCACCGCGATCTCTTGCCGGAGACGCATGACAATTTGTTTCTCCCGATCATTCAACATCAGCTCGTGCCCCTTCACTTCCAGGCGGCGATCCAGCGGCGCCACGCGCCGGCTTCGCGCCTCGACATACGACAGACCGGTGCTATCGTCCGAGACGGTCGCCTTCCGGATGAGCCCGCCCTGCACCGTGAGACAGAGGTTCTGCTCTGGCTCGAAATAGCGAAGCGGGGGATCCTGCGCCGGAATCCACGTTAGCTGATGCGATCGGGCCTGATCCATGAACAGCGCCACGGGATTTCCACTGATAGGCGCCACTGGTGTAAACCAACTGCTGAACAGCCGGAATGCTGCTTCCGATGGATAGGCGGGAATCCCGCGGTAGCGAAGCGGCTGTGGATTGGGCCGCCCCTCGTTCTGATCGTCGAACAGGCCGCGGATCAACTCAAACACGGCGGAGCCGGTACCGGGCAGCAGCGACTTGAACAGTTCGACTACGGGAAGAAAATCAATATGGTCCCAATGCATGGCCCCCATACAGGCCATGAAACGAGCCGACTCGAACATACCCTTGTCCAGAACGTAGAGCGCGTCTTTCCGGTGACGGATCGTCGCGATTCCATTTGTGTCGATACTGAAATCCTCATCGCGATAGAACCACCGCACTTCTTCAATCGGCACCCGTAGCGCCTGCGCCGCCATCGCACGCAGGTGGTCCGCTGTGATCTGCCGCCAACCGGGCTTCGCCGCCAGATTCAACCTGGTTTCGTTGATCAGCCCGCCCGGCTTCAGTCCGATCCACTGCCCCCAATCGAGCCGAATGCGCGCTTTCACGAGCGAGACAGTTCCGTCGGTATTCGACTGCCATTCACACTCATGCAAGGGGTGGCCTGAAGGGTCCGTGGCAAGAAACCGCCGGCCATCGGGCCGATAGAAGATCAGATGCCCGGTTGGACGTGTGACGACTCGCCCCCCATTTTGCTCCAACTGGTCGGCAAGGGCGCGCGTGGAGGGAAAAACAAGATGCGTGGGACTCTGCAGGGCAAACGAGACTGGATCAGGAGACATTTACTCGCGGAGTTGGCCGCTCCCCAGGACGATGAACTTGAAACAGGTCAGTTCTTCGAGTCCCATCGGACCGCGCGCATGGATCCGGGAGGTGCTGATGCCGATTTCAGCCCCAAGGCCGAACTGATAGCCGTCGTTGAGCCGAGTGGAGGCGTTGACAAGCACGGCGCCGGCATCCACTTCTTTGAGGAACCGCATCGAGCGGCCGTAATCTGCCGTCACGATAGCCTCCGTATGCCGCGACCCGTACCGCGCAATGTGCTCCATGGCCTCATCCATGTTCTTGACAACTTTCACCGCCAGCACCAGATCAAGAAACTCGGTCCCGTAATCTTCATCGCCGGCCGGTTTTGCCTCAGGAACCAACTGGCAGGTCTTCGGGCACCCGCGAATCTCGACTTTTGCCGACCGGAGGCTCGCTGCCAGTTTGGGGAGCAGCGTCCGCGCGATCGACTGGTGAATTAGCAGGGTCTCCATGGCGTTGCAGGTCGACGGCCGTTGCGCCTTGGCATTCACGCAAATCGACTCGGCCATCGCCGGATCGGCCGAAACATCCACATACACATGGCAGACCCCAGCGTCGTGCTTCACAACGGGAATGGTCGAATGTTCGGCAATGAGCTTCATGAGGGATTCGCCGCCGCGGGGAATAATCAAATCGATGTACTTATCTTGCTTGAGCAACACCGGCACCAGTTCGCGATCTGCCCGTTCGACGAAGGTGATCGATCCGGCCGGCACACCAGCCTTTTCGGCTGCCTCAGACAAGATGGCGGCAATGGCGCGGTTAGAATGAATTGCCTCGCTGCCGCCCCGCAACACACACACATTCCCGGACTTCAGACACAGCGCCGCTGAATCTGCGGTGACATTGGGACGTGACTCGTAGATAATACCGATGACACCGATCGGGGCGCGCACACGCCCCACCTGCATCCCGTTGGGCCTGGTCCACATCGCAGGCCCCGTTCCCAAGGGATCCGGCAATTTAGCCACTTCGCGGATGCCGGCCGCCATTTCAGCGATCCGCTTCTCCGTCAGACGCAGGCGATCCGCCATGGCTTTTTTGGCCGGATCGGCTCCAAACGCATCAAGATCGTTCTGATTGGCTTCGAGCAGCTCGTCCACCTTGGATTCGAGCGCCTCGGCCATTGTGAGCAACGCCTGATTCTTCACGGCCGTTGATACGGATGCCAGCTTTCTCGACGCCTGTTTGGCCTTAACAACCAGTTCCTCGACGTATTGAGGGATCGGCTTCAGTTCCTGAACCGGCTCGATGCTCTCGTCCTGTTTTTGTAATTCTGTATTCATGGCAGACGGTGCCCCGATGATAGCTCTCCGCGCAAAGCATACCCCGCCCCTCTCCAAGGGGTCAAGGTAACTGGATCACCCCCGCTCGCTAGGAAGTGGTGGGAGGCGGAGGAGACACAGGCGGCGGAGTCAAGTTTGTGGGAGGCAATGGAGTAGCTTGGCCTGATCCGCCTGGAACGGCAGACTGTCCTGGAGCACTCCCCGGAGGTAGCGCCCCAGGCAGAACAAGTGTCGGCATGGATGGGTTGGGAAACTGGAACACCCAGTCGTAATACGTCGGTTTTCCTTCAAAGTGGCGAACCACAAGCGGAAACGCACGTTGTTTGATCGGCTGACTCCGGCTTTTGCTGCGAACTCCCATGATGCCGCCAGTGGGCGCCCGCAGAAGATCCCATTCTGCCCGACCGACTGGATCCAGGTACACCTTTCGGAGAAACGGCTTCGGCTGTTTGGTCAATTCGGCCAGCGTTTGCGGATACACTTCGCCGGGCATGACCCTTCCCGCTTTCTTGGTGGCGGAATAGAGTGCAAGGGCATTCTGTATTTCAATGCCTTTGGCGAGCAAGTCCGCTTCCTGCTCCCGTTGCACCATCGTCTTCCATTGCCGAGCTGCCACCGACATCGCGACGCCAATCACCACAATCGCGACCATCAGCATAACATAGGAGAAGCCTCGCTCACCCTCCTTCGCTGATGTCGAATGAATCCGCATAGCATGCCCTGCTTACTCTTGAGAAGGCGGTTGCTCTTCTGATAACAGCACGGTTTGATCGATGCGAGCACCGGTATGACGAATCGTTACGCTGTCCGGCGTGATGGCCTTCAGCACCAGATGTTCCTCAACACGGTCTCCGACTTTCCCGACCATGACCTCTTCATTCTTACTGAGTACGGCGATCTCCCTGCCGCGTTGTCGATTGTCGCCCAGCCGAAGAAACCCTAGATACTTATATTGTGCCAGCTCTGCCGACATCACCTGCTCCGGACCTGACAGCTCAGCAGAAGCGTCCTGACGTACAACTTGCTCATCGGTTTCCTGTCCAATCGGAAATGTCCCATCCGAGCTGGGCAACGCAAAAATATTGCGGGGCGGCGTAAATGTCGTCGCTCGTTCGCTATGCGCCAATGCTAGTCGTTCCAGATTCACATGTAACCCGCTCCCCCTGGCCATTGTCGGTCGAGTAGAGGATGCCCTACCCGTGACATTCGTCAGGGGCACTCGAACCGGCTCTTCCCAAACTCCCCATTGCCAGACGGCCAGCCCTGCCCAGACCAGAAAGAGCACAACCGCAAGCATGAGCTTTCGTTTTTTATCGATGACCATTACAAACTCATCGGCATACGCTAGTTCGTTGGTTCTGCGCGTAGATAGGTGGCAATTTTGATTTTAAACGTTAATGTCTTGTCTTGCGCGCTCCCCGACTGCGTCAGCTCAAGATCTTCAATAAACAATAGCTCCTCCGCCGTCTCCAAATCATAAATGAATCGGCGGAGGTCTTCGTATCGCCCGCTCATCGAGCCCTGCAACAACCCTTTACTCGTATTGGCGACCGGCGTCGGCTCCGTCTTATAGGACAACGCCGGCAAGGTGACTCGATCGCGCTTTGCTTCCTCTGAGATCCCCAATGCCAGCGGAGCGAAATCCCGTTCTGCCGGCAATACCGCCCAGACTTGGCGAAGATCCTGCTTTGCTTTCCTTGCTTCACGATGATGCATCAGCAACTGGCGCGCCGAGATCCACTCTTTATCCAGACGTTCCCGTTTGGACTCGGCGCCGGCCACGCCGACACGCTGCACCAGTGACATCAGCAGCAGCAGCCCCAACGCCATGCCCACCCAGGGCAACAGGGGCGCAAACGGCTGTTGTAACAGCAGTGTTAATCGCTCTCGCATCACCCTTAGGTTCCTGTTTGCCGATAACGCAGGGTCACGTTGAACTCCACAAGCCCGTTCGTCCCGGCACGATGCTGCGCCAAGACCGGATCCTTGAACAGCGGATGATCTTGCAGGCTTACCGTAAAGGCAGTAATGTCCTCTAAACTCATGGCCGTTCCTGTCAGATGCACCAGGGTACCGCCCGCATCGAACTGAACGCTGCTCAGTGCGAGCCTGGCAGGGATGACTTGCTCTAATCCAGCCAGGAACTTCGTCCAGGAAAACGTTCGCTTTTCAAGAAGCTGATTGGCAAGGTCGACCTCGACCGATAATCCCTGCAACGCCCCTTCAGATAGGTCGAACCCCTCTTGCCCAGCCTCGGCAACCAGCTGCACATCCAGTTGACGGACCCGATCGAGTTCTGCCTCGATGATCCGGGCTTCTCGGTACTGCAACGTCGCCTGACCAAGGCTCCAGAGAATCCCCAGTGACAGCATGGCGCACAGCACCACCAACAGCGTTCGCAGCGGAGCGGCTGCGGGTCGATACCGATTGCTTAAGTTGATGTGGAACCGGGCCGGATTGTCGCCCAGCAACGGGACATGCCTGATTAACTCCGTCAGGTGCCCGATCACAGCATTCAGCTCACCCATGTTTACGATACTCCGGCCATGGCGGCCAACGATGTCATGCCCTGGTGGCCTCCCTTTGCAGCGAGGCCGAGCCGCTCAAGAGCACCCCATCCCACCTGTTCGACGGACAAGTCCAGGCCAGCTTCAAGCTTTGTCTTTAAGCCGGCGAGTTCCCCGTCAACACAGAGAATCGCGTGTTTGATGCCTACGGCAGGATGCCGTTGCTGACAAACATCCAGAGTTGCACCGCATTCCTCGATGATTTTCTCCAGCACACCCGACGTTTCCCCTGCATCCATCGCACCGTCCCCCAGGAACTTACATCGGTAGAACAGCGGCCTTCCCTGCTGAAACACTATCGTTGTCAGCGATCGATCCGCCACATTGGCCCAAAGAAAATTTGTCTTCTGCCGGCGCAGTCCACCCGAAGCTCTCCGCCACAGATCGAACAACCGGAGACTCGTGATCCCGACTTCAGAGGGAATGAGGCCCACGGATTCACAGAGTGTTTCGTACTGCTGCAGGACGGATTCTTGAATCGCCACGGCCAGCACGGTATACACGCGGCGTTCATCCCCCGGCGCAGCAGGAAACAGCTGCGACACCACCTTTGCCGAGGCCAATGAAAACAACTGCTCCTGCCCTAGCCGCCATCGGATCAACGCCTCACGTTCATCAGCATTCGCAGGACACTGATCCAGATGTAACACCATGGCTCGCACCGTGGCATCGGGAAGGAGCAGGGTAATTCGGCGAGGAAGACCGGACAACAGAGATTGACCTTCACGTCGGCTCTCGTCCCGCAGACCCGCGAGTGTGCGAATGCGGCCTTGCAACGCCGCAATATCCGATACGTTCGGATCTGTCGGAGACGGTTTTAAGAGACCTCCGGGAAGCGGAGACACCACGCATCGATGCCGCTTTCTCCCCCGCCAATTTCGTTCCGTCTCGGCCCACGCCACCGCATCAGTTCCAAGCTTGAGGCAACAGTGTGGCTGCTTGTCGGCCCATTCCCACATCACTTACCCTTCCTCGCTGAATGTCACACGATTGATCTCCCGCAGCGAGGTCTCCCCATTGATCACCTTCTTGAGCGCAGATTGTCGAAGCGTGATCATCCCATCGGTCACCGCACGATACCGGATTTCAGAGAGCGGTCGCTCCGCAAGAATCATCTCTTTGATCTCATCGGTAAG
>MSXM01000068.1:17204-18729 GCA_002083565.1 Nitrospira sp. ST-bin4
TTGTACGCATCGATCCCCATCGACGCAAATCGCCCGATCACGTCGAACACGTTGTTCGCGTGAACGGTCGTCAAGACAAGATGGCCGGTCAGGGCGGACTGAATGGCAATCTGAGCCGTTTCGGGATCACGAATTTCTCCGACCATGATCTTATCCGGGTCATGTCGCAAGATGGACCGAAGTCCTCGCGCGAAGGTCAATCCCTTTTTCTCATTGACGGGGATCTGCACCACCCCCGAAAACTGATACTCGACCGGATCTTCGATCGTAATCAGCTTATCTTCGAGCGTGTTCATTTCAGAAATCGCGGCATACAAGGTTGTTGTTTTTCCGCTTCCTGTCGGTCCGGTCACCAAGATCATGCCGTAGGGACGCATGATGGCCCGCCGAAACCGTTTCAAATCTTCCGGATTGAATCCAAGCCGTTCGAGTTTCAACGCGGATACGCCGGTCGTAATAGATTCCCGGTCTAAGATTCTGACAACAACAGATTCCCCGAATACGCTGGGTAGAATGGAGACACGAAAATCTACAACCTTTCGATCCAGCCTCATGCGAAAACTACCGTCCTGAGGGACCCGGCGCTCGGCGATGTCCAACTCCGCCATGACTTTCAGGCGAGAGACCAGCGGAGCGTGCAATCGAATATCGAGCGGCTCCATTGCCTGAATAAGGATGCCGTCGACACGAAACTTGACTTTCGTTGCCCGATCGGCTGCCTCGATATGAATGTCGCTGGAGCGGCGCTGCATCGCGCTCAGCAGAATGGAATCGAGCAACTTGACGGCAGGACTCTGGTCTTCTCCGGCATGATCGATGGTGAGGACCTCCTCGCCTCGTTCGTCCTCCTTCACCAGCACCGACCGGTACTCCGCTTCAAGCTCTCTCAGCGCCTGATTGGACCCTGCGCTACGGTCCAGCGCCGCAAGAATGGCGCTCTTTGAGCTGATGATCAGCTCCAGCCGCTTCCCGATCAAGATCTCCAGTTCATCCAGGCCCAGGACATTCTGCGGATCTGCAATGACAATGGTCAGCACCCCGTCTCGGTCTGCAATGGGGATGAATGGAAATCGCTGCATCAATTTGACGGAGATCGTCTCATAGTAACGAGGATCGACTTGAAAACTTGTCAACGGATCGTAGGGAAGTCCGTACTGAGCAGCCAGCGCCCGGGCGAGTTGATCCTCTGAGAGCAGTCCCTGCTCCACCAGAACCTGCCCCAGCGTAGCCGAGGCTCCATCCAGCCGACGAAGCGTGCCTTCGAGCGCCTGTTTCGAAACAACTCCCTGGCTGACTAACACGTCAGCCAGAGACGGTCTGGCAACGCTACGCGCCATGAGATACCTCGTGCACCGCTGTAGACATATCCGCTACCACCGCCATTAACCGTACCATCTTGAATCTACCGGGCCGCGGAACACCGCATGCTGATACCTGAATCTATCGCGGATCTTGTTGCGTGAGACACCATCAAGTAGCCACACAGGATGCTCAAAATGGCCCCTGTTCTCACCCGCCCACCCCG
>MSXM01000068.1:18888-20318 GCA_002083565.1 Nitrospira sp. ST-bin4
CTTTTTCAGCATCCTGCTAGCCAACGGAGCCGGCCATCTGAAACACCGGCAGATACATGACGATCACGATACCTCCGACCAATACCCCCATAACAAGCAATAAGGCAGGTTCAATCCAGGTTGTGAGTTGAGTGAGTCTCGTGTCGAGATCGGCTTCATAAAACTCCGCCACGTCTCTCAGCATCGCATCGAGCGACCCGGTCTCTTCTCCAACCGACAGCATTTCAATTGCCAATTTTGGAAGCACGCGAGGACGATCCAGAGCCGACGCAAGCGTCACGCCTTCTCGGATTTCATTGACTGCACCCGCCAGTCCTTGCGACACCCATCGGTTTGAAACCGCACCTCTGGCATTCTGCAAGGCATCGACCAATGGAATGCCTCCGGCTAGAATTGTTCCGAGCGTCCGAGTCAGCTGCACCGTATTGTGTTTGACCGCAATGGGGCCGAACAGCGGAAGTTTCAACAATAGCCGATCAATCGCCAGGCGACCTTTAGGGGTCATATAATAGGCACGCACTCCCACAACAAGACCCGCCAGAAGCAGCCCCAAAGGCACGAGCCTGGACTCCGCATGGTTCACAACATCGAGCAGCGCTTGAGTCGCCCAGGGCAATGCCTTCGCGGACTCCCCGTAGACCGATACAAACGTCGGCATCACATAGGTCAACAAAAATCCGATGACACCCACTCCGATGAGAATGAGAAACGCAGGATATGAAAGCGCCTTCATCACCTTCTGGCGCAGCCCCATCATGAGTTTCAGATATGCAACATACCGTTGAAGCACATCGGGGAGATTACCCGACTGCTCACCTGCCTTCACCGTCGCCACGTAGAGGTCTGGGAAATACAGAGGATGTCTGGCTAACGCATCGGAGGCCGACGAACCGCCACGGATATCTTCACGGATATTGCGCAGCACCTTCTGAAATCCCGCATGCGTAGAGCGCTCGATCAGCAGCTCCCACACCCGCAACACCGGCAATCCCGACTTCACCAACGCGAGCAGCTCTTGGTTGAAGATCAAAAACTCTCCCAACGGAAGCGTGCCCCACGACCAGGAGTTCCCCGATGCCGCCGCCGATCCCATCCCACGGCGGTGAAGCTTGAACACCAGAAGCCCTTGCGATTCAAGTTTGGCGCGCACCCGCGACTCATCGTCCCCCTCGACTTGGCCATTGAGAGTGGAACCATCGGGCCTGGCAACTCGGTACGTAAATACCGCCATAATGATGGACCTTTATAGCTCGCAGCAGAGCGACTCCTGCACTATTCAGCCGTCTTGTACTCACGCGCACCGGAGACCGGGAGCGCCACCAGCCAGAGGTCTTGACCGACCTGGATATGACTATCGGAAAGCTGGTTCATGGCCATGAGCTGTTTGAGAGAAACGCGATGCCGCTGGGCGATACTCCACAGGGTATCGC
>MSXM01000069.1:0-2038 GCA_002083565.1 Nitrospira sp. ST-bin4
GGCCAGTCCGATGGCAATCACAGCGAGGATAATGCCAAGACGTTTCATACCTTCATCCTACAAAATGTCAGAAGCTGACGCTACTTTATCAAGAATGCGCGGTGTGAATCACCCTGTCGCCGGCAGGACTGCCGCCCCGCCTCAATCCAGAAGGAAGCAGAAACAGCGCAGACCATCTTTTCAGGATGACGCCATCCGCACACACGGCTTGCGCCTCCGGAACTATCTGGCGAGTAGCTGCTCCAGGAAGGCAGTGGAAATGTGGCCTTTTTGGAACTCAGGATCGTTAAAGATCCTGCGATGGAGAGGAATAGTGGTTTTGATCCCTTCGATCACGAACTCATCGAGCGCGCGCCTCATCCGAGCCATGGCTTCTTGGCGATCTCGCCCGTGCGTGATCAACTTTGCGATCATTGAGTCATAATACGGCACGACCGTCGCGCCGGACTCCATAGCAGAATCAACTCGAACACCGAACCCTCCGGGCGCGCTGTATTTGGTAATCTGCCCGGGCGACGGAGTAAACTTTTCAGGATCCTCGGCATTGATCCGGCATTCCATGCTATGCCCGTTGAGCACGACGTCCTGCTGTCTGATCGAAAGTGGATGACCGGCTGCCAGACGAATTTGTTCCTTAATCAAATCGATGCCGGTTACCATTTCGGTGATGGGGTGCTCAACCTGGATCCGGGTGTTCACCTCCATAAAAAAGAAGTTCCGCTCTTTATCAAGGAGAAACTCCACGGTGCCGACATTTCGATAATGCACAGCTTTGACGGCTTCTACGGCGACCCGTCCAATCTCCCGGCGAAGCTTCTCATCGATGGCTGGAGAGGGAGTTTCTTCGACCAGCTTTTGATGCCGCCGTTGAATCGAGCAGTCGCGTTCACCCAGATGAATGACATGGCCGCGGTGGTCGGCCATGACCTGAACTTCAATATGGCGCGGCTCCAGAAAATACCGTTCGAGATAGACGTTTTCATTGCCGAAGGTCGACTTCGCTTCGGCCTGGGCAGCCTGAAACGCCCGGCCCAAATCTTCAGCCTTGTTCACCACGCGCATGCCGCGACCTCCGCCTCCGGCCGTCGCTTTGATAATGACGGGAAAGCCGATTTTCTGAGCGGCTTGCATCGCATCCTCTTCGCTCCGCAACTCACCGAGACTGCCGGGAGTCACAGGCAACCCCCGCCTGGAAACGACCTCACGGGCCTTTGCTTTGTCCCCCATCATGGCAATGTTTTCAGAGGTCGGGCCGATGAATTTGACACCGATTGATTCGCAGACTTCAGCAAAGTGGGCATTCTCGGACAAGAACCCATAGCCGGGATGGATGGCATCCACGCCGGTAACCTCCGCCGCGCTCAAAACATTCGGAATATTGCGGTAACTCAACGCTGCGTCCGGTGGCCCCACACACACCTTCTCATCGGCGGCGCGCACGTGCAGACTCGCGGCATCAGCCTCCGAATGGATGGCAACGGTCCTGATTCCGAGCTCCTTACAAGCTCGGATGACCCGTAGGGCAATCTCTCCGCGGTTGGCGACCAGAACTTTCTTGAACACGTCGTGACTCCGATACGTCGGCGAGAACCGTCTATTGGACGGGGTTGGGATCTATCAAGAAGAGCGCGTGACCGTACTCGACAGGCTTGGTGCTCTCGGCCAGAATCTTGACGATGCGGCCGTCCGTTTCAGACTCAATTTCATTCATCAGTTTCATCGCTTCAACGATGCACAGCACTTGGCCTTTTTTGACAATATCACCCTCTTCAACATAGGGATCGGCATCCGGAGAAGGCGAACGATAGAACGTCCCGACGATAGGGGAAGTAATTGTCACCATGCCGGTCGTGTCTTCGGCCGGAGGACCGGAAGCACTCGTGGGATGGACGCTTGGAAGAGAAATATTGGGGACAGTCTCTTGCACCGAAGCCGAGACGGACTTGATGCCGATCTCATGGCGGACTCGGATACGCACCCCTTGGCGCTCTAATTCCAACTCGGTCAAGTTGTTCCGGCGAAGCAAATCAATGAGATC
>MSXM01000069.1:2080-7459 GCA_002083565.1 Nitrospira sp. ST-bin4
GCCCACCCGGCATGGACGGCAAAATGATCGGTCTCGGTTTCTTCTTCGGTATAGACCGTCGGCGCGCGCTCACCGGACCCGCTCCACATACGACCTGGTACGAGTATCGATCTTGATCACAGTGCCGACTTCCAAATACAGAGGGACTTTGATCGACGCTCCGGTTTCGACAATCACAGGCTTGGTCCCGCCGGATGCGGTGTCGCCTCGAACTCCAGGCTCCCCATCGACGACCTTCAGCTCAATGAAATTTGGCAGTTCGACATCGATCGGCCGGTGTTCATAGACCAGGATCTTGACGACCATATTTTCTTTTAAGAGATCCGCATTGTCTCCGAGCGTGCTCTTCTCGAATGAAAGCTGTTCATAGGATTCCGTGTCCATAAACGTAAACAACTCGCCGGTGGCATAGAGAAACTGCATGTCGCGCTCTTCCAAATCAGGCTCGTCAAACCGTTCCCCGGACCGAAAGGTTCGATCCAGCACATTCCCCGACAGATAACTTTTCAGCTTGGTACGCACGAATGCGCCGCCCTTTCCCGGCTTCACATGCTGAAATTCCACGATATAGAACGGCTCGCCTTCCACCATGAGCCGAACCCCATTTCGAAAGTCAACGGTCGAAATCACTCCGTGCTCCCTTCAATCAGAACAATGAACCATGGCCCAAAGGTCAATGGCTGCGCGTCTCGGCTCCACGATTCAATCCCGCTCCTGAGACGGGCGTGGATCCGTGCGAAGACAAATGTTCATGCAGCCCCCGTAGCGCCAAGAGATAGCCAATCGGGCCGAATCCTGAGATCTGGCCCAGCGCCACCCCTGAAACATAAGAATGCCTGCGAAACTCTTCCCGCCGGTGAATATTGGACAGATGTACTTCGATCGCCGGGACCTCGACAGCCGACAGTGCATCCCTCACCGCAATACTGGTATGCGTGTATGCCGCAGGATTAATGATGATCCCGTGATAGTTGCCGCGCGCTTCCTGAATCCACGTCACCAACTCACCTTCATGATTCGACTGGCGGATCTCCAGTTCCACTCCCAGTTCGCTGCCGAGCTTCGACAACGACGCGTCGATCTCAGCAAGCGTGGTGGTCCCATACACTGACTCTTCACGATTCCCCAGCAAATTGAGGTTGGGCCCGTGCAGGACGAGTACTCTCAGCATTGGACGTACCAACCGCCTCCTGATCAAACGAGACCTAGCACCCCGGCATGGAATGAGGGCGGTATTCTAGCAGTCCCACCCGGGATGGTCAAACCATTGAACTATCTGGGAAGTTATGGATTGTTATTCGTCGAAGCAGTACGATCGAGCCGGCGATCCCGAATCAAGCTCAGCCACTGTTCAAGCTGGATCACTGTGGCGCTCTTCTTCTCAGGAGTGATCGTGGCGCTGTCGGTCGCGGCCTCTGGACGGTCTCGTTGCATGATGTCGACATATCGCGGCTCTTCTACCTTTTCCATCGTTACGGCAGATTCCGAAGCCGGTTGAACGGACTCGATCACCGGCTGTGGCGGAGCAAGTTCTGCTGGTGCGGGAACAGCAAGCGCCTCAAGCGTAGCACGTAGCGACAGGACTTCCACATCCTGAGGATTTGCCGCCAAAATGACACCGCACGACCGCAACCCTGCCTCCTTCACCCCCTGAGACATGTAGATCTTTGCCAGTATTCTGTGCGCGCGAAAGTTCTCCGGGCTTAATTTTATCGCCTCTTCCAATATCGCGATGGCCTTGGCCGGCTGGTTCAGCTGCTCGTACACTCGACCTAACGCAACCATCGCTATAATGAAATTCGGCGAGGCTTTCAATCCGTCTTCAAGGACTCCCGCTGCTTCGTCCCACATCCCGGCTTTTCCATATTCCTCAGCCAGCGGAATGAACGCCTTCGATCCCGGATCCATGGCGACAGCCAAAGCCAACCGGTCTATCTCAGCAGCATTTCCAGCCCTATTGGATCCAGACCCCATCGTGAATCCTACTCCACCCCTATAGACGATGTGCGGCATGTTACAGGTAAATCCCGCACTTCAGTCAGAATATAGTCCGCCAGCCGGCGTTTGGACATGAGCCCGAATTCTTTCCGCCGGCCGCCACGCGAAAGAACGACGGCGGCATTGTCGTCGCTGCCGAATCCGGCGCCTTCTTTCGTCACATCGTTCGCGACGATGGCATCAAGTCCTTTTCCGACAAGCTTCGCCATGGCATGCGCAACCACATCCTCCGTCTCTGCAGCAAACCCTATGAGAACTTGAGCAGTTCGCTTGGCGGACAACATCGCGAGAATATCGGGCGCCACTTCAAGGTCGAGAGTCAACGACATTCGGCCTTGCTTCTTCATTTTCTGAACCGCTTGCTCCCGTGGCCGAAAATCCGCGACCGCGGCTGCCATCACCACCACCGTAGCCCAGGCAAAATGACGGCAGAGGCTGTCGGCCATTTCTTGCGCCGATGTGACAGACACGACTTCGACACCGGCCGGTGGCACAAGAGCCGTTGGCCCGGTGACCAGCACTACTTCAGCACCCCGGTCACGAGCCGCTTCTGCAATCGCATAACCCATTTTGCCCGACGAACGATTGGAAATAAACCGAACAGGATCAATCGCCTCCTGAGTGGGTCCCGCGGATACCAACACCCGATGCCCCAACCAATCGGCCTGCGGAATCAGCAAGGCTTCCACCGCTTCCACGATCCTCGCCTCAGCAGCCAGTCTCCCTTGCGCCACTTGCCCGGACGCCAGCGGCCCCTCTTCAGGATCAAGCACTACGACGCCACGCGCGCGAAGCATCCGCACATGCTCAACCACGGTGGGGTGTTCCCACATACCACCGTCCATAGCCGGGGCAATGATCATCGGACACTGGGCCGTGAGCAGCATCGTCGAAAGGACATCATCCGCCAATCCGACGGCCGCCTTGGCCAGGAAATTCGCCGTCGCCGGCGCAATGATGACGGCATGGGCGCCTTCGGGGACTGTCAGATGCCGCATCTCTTCACGGGCTTCGAAAAGGCTGGTCGTGACTCGCTCCCCGGACAGCACTTCGAAGGTCAGCGGCGCCACGAACTTAGTTGCGCTGTCCGTCATCACTACGGAAACAGATGCACCTCGACACTTCAGTGCCCGCAGCAAACTCACCGCCTTATACGCGGCAATACTCCCGGTGACGCCCAGGACGAGGCGCCTGCCCCGCAATATTGCCGGTGATTTATCCAGCCCCAAGAGTTTCTCCTCACTCTATTCTTCGGCTGGAGCCGCTTGCGGCTTAGCCGTATCGTCCACGTACACGCTAAGCTCTTTCTTGATCTCCTTCGCATCCTCTCCCGTCATCATCGCCATGCGCTCGGTTTCACCTTCTTTCCCGCGCTTCGCTTCTTTCATCGCATCACGAGCTTCTTTCCCGGTCAGATATGGAATCTTTCCGCGCAGTACTTCGTCGAGCGCAGTGGTCGTTTCTTTGGTGAAACGAGAAGGCCCGGTCGGTTTGGCCCCCTGGGCCAAGTGTTTGGCCCGTTGCGAGGCGACGATCACCAGCCGGTGACGGGAATCGAATTCCTTCGGCGTGTACTGCGGCAATAGACTCAGCATATCGATCATGATGGTGCGCTCCTGCTAGGGGTGGTTATGTGGTTCGATTACTCTGCTGGGTATCTCTCTCGATAATAAAGTTCTGTTCAAACCAGTTCATGTCGAGCCGTTTGGTCTTGAGCCGTTCCGCAAGAAAGATACTTTGCAGCTCGCGAAGCGACTGCGCAAGGTCGTCATTACGGACGATGTAGTAGTATTCGCGAAAGCTCCAGACTTCTTCTTTGACCCGCTGCAGCCGACGAACGATTTCTTCCTGTGAGTCCGACGCGCGGCCTTGAAGCCGTGCCCGCAACGTATCCAGAGACGGTGGCAGTATAAAAATGTAGACCCCATCCTCAAACTTCTTCTTAATCTGAAGCGCGCCTTGCACGTCAATTTCCAACAAGACGTTAATGCCTTGTTCCATCTTGTCCATCAAGGCTTTACGTGGAGTACCGTACCAATTCCCATACACATGGGCATACTCCAGGAACTCATTGCGCGCAACCATGTCTTGAAACACATTTTCATCGACAAAGTAGTACTCGCGTCCATTTTCCTCCCCGGTGCGCGGTTTTCTGGTGGTGTAGGACACGGAATGCCAGAGTCCCGGAATGGAGGCGGACAACTGTTTACAGAGGGTTGTTTTTCCAGCTCCCGACGGAGCCGAAATGATGAAGAGGATTCCCCTCCGCTCATGCGACTGACGCCCCTCTGCAGGGTCCGGTGAAAGCTCGGTTACTGGCTTGGCGATAGTCATTCCACGTTCTGTACCTGTTCTCGGATCCGCTCGAGTTCGGCCTTCATCTGAACCACTGCTGCCGCGATTGTAGCATCGCTGGCCTTCGATCCAATGGTATTAATCTCCCGTCCCATTTCCTGGATGAGAAAATCCAGTGTCTTTCCAGCTGGTTGAGCGCCATGCACTGTTTGATGAAACTGTACCATATGCGCATCCAATCTGACCAATTCTTCCGTAATGTCTCCCCGGTCGGCATAGACAGCCAGTTCCTGATGAAGTCTGGGGATATCGGGTATCTCGCCGTTCAATAGCTTCTTCACCCGTTCCTTCATCCGAACGAACGACTCTTGCGACACAAATGGCGCCCGTTCCGCAACCTGCTGTTTCAACGCTCCGATCGTCTTCAGGCGGCTCAGGAGATCTTGGGCCAGGTGCGCTCCTTCTTTCTTGCGCATCCCGGAAAGATCGCGCAATGCTTGAAGGCCAAGCTTTTCCACTAATTTCGCGAGCTTCGGATCATCCACCGGCTGATCAGAAAGGACGATGATGTCGCGAAACCCCGCCATGATCCCAATGTCGATGGAACCCTTGAGCTTGAGCGTTCGTTGAAGGGTGCGGAGAGTCTGATAGTACTGTTTCGCCAATGCAGCGTCAAGCTGCGGAGACCGTGCGCTGCCCCGCCCGCCTTGCAGTGATACCGTCATCTCGACACGTCCCCTGGAGCAATGTTCCTGCACCGCTTTCTTGAACAACTCTTCGAGACTTCCCATCAGCCTCGGCAGACGGATCGCGGCTTCCAGAAACCGATGGTTTACAGAACGAACCTCGATAGTCACTGTCCCATCGAGCCAAGCGCCCTGCCGCCGGCCGAATCCTGTCATGCTTGTGATCATCGCGGATGTTTTCCTTTCCAATGACACAGGTCGTACAACGCGCAGTTCTCGCATTTCGGGGAACGTGCCAGGCACACATACCGGCCATGGAGCAGGAGGCGTTGCGCCAAGCCGGTCCACTGGTTCCGGGGAAAGGCCTGTTGCAGATCCAGCTCGATACGCTCGGGGTCGT
>MSXM01000069.1:7508-22745 GCA_002083565.1 Nitrospira sp. ST-bin4
ACGGCCGGCTGATCAAAGGCTGTGCCCAGCATGACATTGGCTGTCTTGCGCCCGACTCCAGGCAGTGAGGTCAGTTCTTCCATCGTCGCCGGAACCTGGCCACGAAATCGTTCGCTGAGCATTCTCCCGCATCCAATCAAATGTTTGGCTTTGCTCTTATAGAAACCGGTCGGTTTGATCAGCGCCTCCAGCTCTGCCGGCTTGGCCTGTGCGATCTCGAGCGGTGTCCGATATCGTCCAAAAAGAGCCGGCGTCACTTGATTCACCCGCCGGTCGGTGCATTGCGCAGAAAGAATCGTCGCAGCAAGCAATTCCCATGGAGAACGATGCGTCAACTCCATCATGGCATCCGCCATGGTGCTGAACAGAATCTTCGCGATTCTGGATGGCCTATCGGCAGCCTGTACGGTACGTGATGTTCGAGACGTCATTGCGGAGGCTCGATTGTGCAGCGGTTTATGGACGAGATGCAAGTACGATCGGCTCGTCGAAGGCCTGCGGCACAGTAACCGGCGCACGTCCTGCCATCAGCGACTGGACATGCGTGTCCAGCTCAGCCAGAAGCGGACGGAGCGTCTCCGGCTGGAGAGCGGAAATCCCGACCGCGTGGTACCTGCGGCAGAGCGGCTCGATATGATGCGCCGGCAAACGATCACATTTATTGAAGACGAGCATACGCGGAATCGCATCCAGATCGAGTTCCTGCAAAATGGAAACGACGGCCGTAATTTGCACATCAATATCAGCCGCGCCGGCATCGACGATATGCAGCAGCAGATCCGCCTCACGTAACTCCTCCAGAGTCGTACGAAAAGCTCCCACCAGTTCCTTGGGTAGATCGCGGATAAATCCGACGGTATCGGTGATAATCACTTCGCGGTCCTGGGGAAAACGGAGCTTGCGGCTGGTGGTGTCCAAGGTCTCAAATACACGACTTTCTGCCGACACGTGGCTGTCGGTCAACACATTCAACAGCGTGGACTTCCCGGCGTTGGTGTAGCCGACAAGCGAGACGACCGGCAAACCACGGCGCCCGCGTCGGGCCCTGCGCTGGTCCTGATGCCGGGCAAAGTGTTCGATCTCATGCTCGAGGCGTGTAATGCGGTCACGAATGCGCCGCCGGTCGGTTTCCAGTTTCGTTTCGCCTGGCCCTCTGGTCCCAATACCGCCGCCAAGCCGTGAAAGCTGTGCTCCTTTTCCTGAAAGCCTGGGGAGCAGATACCGCAATTGCGCCAATTCGACCTGTATCTTTCCTTCACGGCTATGCGCCCGCCTGGAAAAAATATCGAGAATGAGCTGGGTACGGTCGATCACCTTGATGTCCGTCATTTCCGAGATCGCGCGTGATTGGGCCGGTGAGAGCGTCTGATCAAAAATCACCATGTCGGCCCCTTTATGGAGTGTTTGGATGAGCACATCTTTCAATTTTCCGCTTCCCAACAAATACCGTTGATGACCGTCTGCCGTCCGCTGCGCAACCCGATCGATAACGGTCACCTCGGCTGAACTGGCAAGCTCGGCCAGCTCAACCAATCGTTCCTCCTGTTCGGCACGTCCCTGCGAAGATGCGCTGACGAGAATAGCCGATTCGGCGCCGTCCTTGACCGCCTGATGGCGGCGCGCCGACTGAACCTCCGCCTCTAATTCTTCGATAAATCGGTCGAACGGGAGCGAACACTGGGAAAATGGAATGGCCTTGAGGATTTCACAGAGCCGGCCTGTCCTATCCGGCGGGAGAAGATGCGCCAGGTAGAGCATGCCCGGATTTCCTTCCGGCGACACAGACAGGGTGCCGATCAAATCCAGGCGAAGATAGGCCAAGTCCGTTAAGGACTCCTGGCTCAATGGCTGATCGTGCAGTTGTGTTCTGATCAACCGCAATCCCCGCAACGAACGCGGGCCTGCGCGAAACTTTGCCGCCGTCATAGGGGATAACACGAGATCCGTTCCCACAATAATCTCTTGAATCAGACCTCGGCGCGTCACAAGAACGGCAAGGGGACGGCGAATATCGAGCGTGAGCTGACACATCGCCTTCGCCAATTCCATTGTGAGGACTTTGTCCTGCGGCACGCGCCGGCGATACAACCGCTCAATTGCTGCAAGCTGGCTTGGACGAAGGCCTGTGACGTGGCCGCAGATTTCAGGAATGGGTGATCTCCTCGCGCAGAGCAGGTCTTGGGAGGGGCTGGACCTGAAGGGACGGTTGAATATCAAACTCGCGGATTGAACCGGGATCACTCATGAGGACATGCCGGCCGGCCGAAGCAATCATAGCGGCATTATCCGTACAATACGCCATAGGCGGGACAGCCAGACGGAACCCATTGCGTTCAGCCCATTCATGGAGCAGGCCACGCAGCCGGGAATTTGCAGACACTCCACCGACGACGGCGAGCGCAGACAATTTCTCCTGAGCGAGGGCAGCAAGGGCTTTTGACGCTAGCACCTGTACAATAGCTTCCTGGTAACCTGCGGCTAAATCAGCTGTCTGTCGAACTTGCTCTACAGCATCCATATCACGGAGTTTGTACAGTAACGACGTTTTGAGTCCGCTGAAACTGAACTCTAAACTGCTCTTCCGCCGGTGGAAACGTGGGAAGCGGATGGCCTCGCGATTGCCCTGCCGAGCGAGCCGGTCGATCGCGGGCCCTCCAGGAAACTCCAAGCCCAACATCTGCGCACCCTTGTCGAATGCCTCTCCGGCAGCATCGTCCCTCGTGCAGCCGAGCAACGCACAGCTTCCACCCGGCTCACGCCGGTATAAATGGGTGTGCCCGCCAGAAACGACCAACACGATACAGGGCAATGGGAATGCCGGATCAGCCAGCCAGGCAGACGCAATGTGACCTTCCAGATGGTTGACGCCGACCAAAGGGACGCCAAGCCCATAACTCATCGCCTTGGCATAGTTGACTCCGACCAACAGCGCGCCGGCTAAGCCAGGCCCTCGTGTGACGGCAATGGCACCCAGATCCTTCTTCGTGAGACGGGCCTGTGACAATGCATCGGCTACCACCGTATCGATCATCCCGATATGAGCACGAGCCGCCAGTTCCGGCACCACACCACCAAATTTCGCATGAACGGCTGTTTGAGAGGATATAACATTCGAGAGCACTAACCCATCGCGGTCAATCACCGCGGCAGCTGTCTCATCGCAGGAAGATTCGATTCCAAGAATCGGGCGTGGTGGCCACCCGGCATCGACTCGAGGCGCAGCTTGATCAGTGTGGAACATACGCTACGATGGATGAGCAGAGTCAGAGAGGAAATAACACGACCCCTGCGGCTGACCGCCGCAGGGGTCGTCGGCATTTGCACCGTGAAATGACGCCGTAATGACCATGTGCGAACTATACTCCGGCCATCGCCTCCTGTTCAATGAACGCCGGTGCGCCGTCGCGGAGCACCACCTTGACCTTTCGGCATTCTTTGAAGCGGCCCCGGATGAGCTCATCGGAAAGCGGATCTCCGATGGCACGCTGGATTGCCCTGCGCATCGGTCTGGCGCCATACAACGGTTCATATCCTTCTTTGATAAGCCACTGTTTGACCGCGTCGTCCACTTCGATTTCGACCCCTTTCTCCAAGAGACGAAGGTTCAGCTCGCGAATCAGGATATCGAGAATGTGGTAGAGCTGCTCCTTTTCCAGCTGATGGAAAATGACGACTTCATCGATCCGGTTCAAGAATTCCGGGCTGAAGGATTTACGCAACTCACCGATCACTTCTTCCTTCTTGTGGCGCGCAGCCTCCCCCTCAGTGCTCTGGAAGCCAAGCGAGACACCCTTCTGGATATTCTTTGTCCCGATATTGGACGTCATGATCACAACGGTGTTCTTGAAATCAATCTTACGGCCCAGGCTGTCTGTCAAAACACCATCGTCCAGTACTTGAAGCAACACGTTGAACACATCGGGATGCGCCTTTTCAATTTCGTCGAACAGAACGACCGAATAGGGCCGTCGGCGAACCTTTTCGGTCAACTGCCCCCCTTCTTCATACCCGACATAGCCCGGAGGCGCGCCGAAGAGCCTTGAACTGGTGAATTTCTCTTGGTACTCGGACATATCGACACGGATCAACGCATCCTCGCTATTAAAGAGGAACTCCGCCAGTGTTCTAGCCAGTTCCGTCTTCCCCACGCCTGTCGGCCCCATGAAAATGAAGGAGCCAATCGGCTTCCGGGCTTCCTTTAATCCTGCGCGCGAACGACGAATGGCTCGTGCGACCGCCGAAATCGCCTCATTCTGGCCGATCACCCGCTTGTGCAGGAACTCTTCCATCCGGAGCAGCTTATTGGACTCTTCTTCCTCAAGTTTGAAGAGCGGAATACCGGTCATCTTGGAGACTACATACGCTACGTCTTCTTTGCCGATCACCGGTTTGTTTTTCTCCTGGCTCTTTTTCCATTCACGCTTGGATTCGTCCAGCAGCTTGCGCAGCCGTTCTTCTTCTTCGCGATGCCGCACCGCCTCTTCGAAGTTTTGCATCGAAATCGACAGTTCTTTTTCGCGCGACACTTTCTTCAGTTCCTGCTCCATCCCCTTCAACTCCGACGGAAGCGCATAGGTCTGAAGTTTTGCTCGCGAGCCGGTTTCATCGATCAAATCGATCGCTTTGTCAGGCAGGAACCGGTCGGTGATATACCGATCAGACAACTTGACGGCTTCAACGATGGCCTCTTCTGTAATTTCAACCCCGTGATGCTCTTCGTAGCGATCCCGCAGCCCCTGTATGATCATGACGGTTTCGTCGAGGCTCGGCGGCTGGACATGAATCGGCTGGAAGCGCCGTTTTAACGCGCCGTCCTTTTCAATGTGCTTCCGGTATTCATCCAGCGTAGTGGCCCCGATGCATTGAATCTCTCCACGCGACAGTGCCGGCTTCAGCATGTTCGACGCATCGATGGAGCCTTCTGCAGCCCCGGCACCGACCAGCGTGTGCAGCTCATCGATGAAGATAATGATATTGCCGGCCTGCACGATTTCCTTCATGACGACTTTGAGCCGTTCCTCGAATTGGCCCCGATACTTGGTGCCTGCCACGAGCGAACCGAGGTCCAGCGCGATGACGCGGCGGGATAACAGGTTATCAGGCACCTCCGACTGAACGATCCGTTGCGCGAGTCCTTCGACAATGGCTGTTTTCCCGACACCGGATTCTCCAATGAGAACAGGATTGTTCTTGCTTCTCCGGCTGAGAATCTGAAGAACGCGCTCAATCTCATCGGCTCGGCCGATCACCGGGTCCAACTGGCCTTCCTGTGCGAGTTGGGTCAAGTCACGGCCGAATTCGTCCAATGCCGGCGTGTTGCTCTTCCGGTCGCGCTCGCGTGGAGCCGACTTTCGCAGAAAGGTCACAGTCAATTGCCTTGCCGTTAATAGGTTCGCGCCCAAGCTGCGCAAGATCTTCCCGCCAATACCCTCTTCCTCACGAAGCAGACCCAACAGCAGATGTTCGCTGCCGATATGGTTGTGTCCAAGAAGGCGGGCTTCCTCGACACCGTATTCAATCACTTTCTTCACGCGCGGGCTGAACGGGATTTCACCGAACGTCATCGTTGTTCCGCCACCCGGAAGATTACGCTCGATTTCCAAGCGGATCTGCTCCGTTGAAAGTCCCATTTTCTTCAAAATCATGAGGGCGATGCCGTCAGACTCACGGAGAATCGCCAAGACGAGATGCTCCGTCCCGAGATAATCGTTCTGGTGCCGCTCGGCTTCCTCGCGCGCGAGGATGATGATCTTTCGACCTTTGTCCGTGAATCGTTCGAACATCCTGCCTCCTCCTGATGGATACCGGCTGTGAGAATTCCGTGTTCGTGCGAAACCTATCGAAAAACTTGGTCTAAGTTTAACCAGAGCATTTCATAGAGTCAAGATTGCGAGGGAAACCGGCAGAGTCATTCGGCCGAGCCCACGAATCGCACTTGTTGTCGGACACACAGGATAGGGCCGTTGAGCTCGTTGACATGAAAAGAACCGTCCCGATAGAATCCCGCACTCCCTGTCTGATAGATCATTGAATGCCATAGCCATGAAAAGCAAAAGCGTCGGAATTCTGACAAAGCCGAAATTTCCCGAGGTAAAAACTACTCTGCAGGGAGTAGTGACCTGGCTCAGAGATCGGCACATCACGGTCCTGCTCGATACGACGTCTGCCTCGCTGCTGAGCGAGCAGGGAGGAATTCAGAAGACCCAATTGGCCATCCAATCGGACGTCCTGCTGATCCTAGGCGGTGATGGAACTATTCTCAGCGCGGCACGGCTGGCGGCAGAACGAAGCATTCCCATATTAGGCGTGAATATGGGCGGCCTGGGATTCTTGACCGAAGTACGCCTTGATAATCTCTACGCCTCGCTCGATCGGGTCTTCGCCAATGATTTTACCCTTGATGAACGGCTGATGTTGCAGACGCATGTCCATCGGCACGGAGAGACAGTAGCCCGTGGCATCGTGCTCAATGATGTCGTGATCAGTAAAGGCACTCTGGCCCGCATGATTGAATTGAAGATCGCTATTCAGGGCCAGTTCGTGACAAACCTGCGAGCGGACGGCCTGATCGTGGGAACGCCGACCGGCTCCACCGCCTATTCAATGTCGGCCGGAGGTCCCATCATTAATCCCGCCGTACAATCGTTGATTCTGACGCCGATCAGCCCCCACACGCTGACTCATCGTCCGCTGATCGTCCCCGGCAATGCTGAAATCGAAGTCACCTTAACCAGCAAAGATGAAGGAGCGATGGCCACGCTTGACGGACAAGTCGGCATTGCCATGACACAGGGAGATACGGCAGTCATTCAGGCCTCCGAACACCGGACCAAGCTGATCCGGTTTCCGGAAAGCCATTACTACGAAGTATTGCGTGAAAAACTGAAGTGGGGAGACGGATGATGGAGCCGGGAAATCCGGCATCCGCTGTCCTTGGACAACCTACCGGAAAACCCTGGTGCCCGCGCCTCCCTGGGTTCCGCACATGACACTCCCGCACAACCGGAGCAGGCTGTCGACCAAACCTTTCAGCACTCTGCTAGGCTTTTCCCCGCTCGATCAGCGAAACCATCTCCTGATTGCTCGCATACTTGAATTCTCCGATACAATCAGAAATCTCCTGGTGCGCTTTTTCCGCCCTCTCCAACGCTCGAAGCCCCTTCACATCGACCGGATGGCTTTTGCGACCTTTCAGCACCGTATTCAAGCGATTCAGCACATCTGTGACCTGAGCACTTGAGTTTTTTGACGCAAGGTAGCGCTCCACGACCTCCGCACACCAATCTCCGTCTCGCTTTGCCACACCAACGAGGCCTTCGCTTGCTTTTCTCGCCCATCCCGCAAGAAAGACGCCTTCAATCACTTTTCCTGCCTTCTCATCATAGGCCTGAAACAACGAATCATCCGGATCGTTCCCGGACTTATTCGGGTTGGTGACAAACAGCCCACCCTTGTAGGGAAGTCCGACGGTTTCATCGACCTTGTCGCCTACAGCAAAAACCACGGAATCGCAGGGAAACTCATAATACTGTTTCAGGCCGACCGCCACTGTATCCTCACCCTTGGGATCCAGCCGATTATCTTCCATCTCAAGCCCACGCACTCGATTGTTGGCGTCGACTAGAATGCGTTTCGGCGAGGCCAAGAATTTGAATCCCATCTTGGTGTCGCTGACCTTCTGTTCGCACTTGGTAAACTCGTCCGTTAAACCCTTAAATACCTCTTCCGCCTTCTGTCCCACGGCGGCCATCCGATCCTTGATCCGATCGAATTCTTTCTTGATACCGTCGATGTCCATATTGGCACAGACGGCACGAATCTCTTTGGGATTGTACTTGCGTTCGACCGGCCCTCGTCGAACGATCGCGCTAACCCGTTCCACCTTCTTATAGCGGGTCAGCCAATGCGCGATATCGACCATGACGTCGCCGGCCCCGATCACCGCGACATGGTTGCCCATCTCGAACGGCCGATCTCCAAACCCCGGCAAGCGATTAAAGTGATAGACGACGTCTTTGGCATGATAGACCCCTTGGGCGGAATCTCCTTCAACGCCGATGGCTTTGGTGCCTTGCGCGCCGATCGTAAACACAACAGCGGCGGCACCCATTTCGCGCACGTCTTCAACCGTGAGATCCTTGCCGTTCCCGACCGATACATTGCCGAAATAATGAACATTCGGCTGTTCCAGCAAGTCCCAATATTGTTTCTTTAGCCCGCCGCGGAGCTTGAGTTTAGCGGGGAAAATTCCATACTCCGCCAATCCGCCGAATTTGATATCCCGATTCAGAATGATCACCTGATGGCCGGCCTTCGCCATGCTCCCCGCAACTGCCATCCCAGCCGGCCCTGCGCCGACAACAATTACAACGTGCGATTGTGCGATACTCATGCGTTATCCCTTACAAGAAGTGGTAGGAAACCCCTAAGTTTTGCGAAAGTTAGCACAGCCATTTATCAGCTGTCAAAACGTACCGGACGACTGCGGGACAATCTCATGGACCATCCTCAGCTTGCCACGCTGCCAGTGGTCATCTACAATGGAGCGCATTGCAGCTCACTTGTATGATATTGGCTCCTTCCTCATGCCCTTCAACTCCTTATAGCCGAACCTATGCGCCCTACCGTTCGCTATTATCCAATCACCCATACGTCCGAGTTGTCAGCCATACGAGAATTGGGACCAGATGAAGCCTATGTGACGCTGAACTTTGAGATAGCTGAGGCCTTGATTGCTCGAGGAGTCGACAGCGCCCGCATCGCTATCAGCCAACTCAATACCTCCGACGAAGATTATCCTGGCTATGTCCAGGCCGCACCGAACAAGCAACTCGTGCCCATCGTCCCGTTTCATTTTGACCGTTCGGTACTCATTGTCCTGCCCACCTATAATGAGCGGAACAATCTCGAAGCTTTAATCCGCGCGATTGGACAGTATCTGATCGCGGACATCCTGGTCGTCGATGACAATTCGCCTGACGGCACAGGACAATTGGCCGATGAACTGAGTGGGCAACTGAAGCATGTACATGTGCGGCACCGGGCCAAGAAGGAAGGGCTGGGACCAGCCTATGTGGCCGGCTTCCAATGGGCACTGGAGCGGAATTACCGGCTTATCATTGAAATGGACTGTGACTTCAGCCACGCGCCGTGGGATATCCCCAGAATGATCCAGGCAAGCAACACTGCAGACTTAGTCATCGGGAGCCGATACATACCCGGCGGAGGCACGCAAGACTGGAACATGCAAAGGCGCCTGGTCTCACGGCTCGGGAACGCCTATGTCAGTATCTTTCTCGGCTCACGCATTCACGACTGGACGGGAGGATTTCGCTGCTTCCGACATGAACTCCTCGCTGACATGGATCTCGCACGCGTCAAAGCGAAAGGGTATGTTTTTCAAGTCGAGATGGCCTGGCAGGCTCTCCAACTTGGCGCGGCCATCTCCGAGATCCCGATCCGGTTCCGCGACCGGCTTGAGGGTCAGAGCAAACTCGGCTGGCCTACGATTGTCGAAGCCATTACTGAAGTACCGCGTATGTATTTTCGAAAGCCTACTTCGAGGTAAGCCTTCCTAGAAGTCCCCGGAGGCCGATCCGATATTTCCCTAAAATACACTCGAGGGCAATGACACCGGCGTCCGCTCCTGCGTAGTGATCTTACTGAGATCGATAACCAGTTCATCTTTCGAATTGGCTAATAGGTTGTCCAGGACACTGCTCTGCTGTGGAATGACGGCGTCGGCCGGCTCAAAAAAGAGATCGAATCCCTTCGCCACAGTCGGCCTCATCGGATAACGCCGATCGTAGATCATGCCATAGGTGGGAATCCCATAGATAATCCGCCAATTCCCCAACAGAAGGTGCAGCTCCGTTCCTTGTATGTAAAGCCCACCCGATGTGATTGTCCGCCTTGCGAATGTGAGCGGCTCGCTCAAATAAAACGTGACGCGTTCATTGTACTGCGCCAGCGCCAGCGCGTCAGCCATCTCCCCCGATAGCAACGTCACCTCGTTATCATTGAACACCAGCTCCAGCGGCGCCTCTCCTTGGATCCATCGCAGCGGGGCAACCCGATGCTCCTGAACCTTCAGGCCCGACAAAATAGCCCGGAGCACTCCCTTGCTCACCGTCGCAGGGTGTGAAAAATGGCTCTGCGGCCATTCCGGCAAGACCTTCCTGTCCTCCTCCAACCGCACATAGTTCACCGGATCTTCATACACGATTCGTGACGGGACATGGGGAATTGCACAACCGGTCAGTAAGGCGGAAGGGGTGAGGGGTAAGGTGACAAGAAGTAGAAATGCCACGACGGAAGATCTATTTCGTTTCTTCTTCATCAAGTTCATCATTTCAGAAATTTTCTTCCCGGCCCTTTACCCCTCACCATTTACTACTCACCCCTCACTGCCATTCACCCCTCACTGATCGTGACTGTCATTTCCACACGCTCCAACGGATTATCCCGTCCGTCCCGCTTCATCCCGACGACTGTGTCTGCCACCTCCATACCGCTGATAACTTCGCCAAAGACGGTGTACTGCCAATCCAAAAAATTGGCATCAGCCACGCAGATAAAAAATTGTGAGCCGGCACTGTCAGGATCATTACTCCTGGCCATCGATACAATACCGCGCTTGTGCGGCTTGCTGTTGAACTCGGCCTTGACCTTGTGGCCAGGCCCGCCCATCCCATGCATTGATCGATCGGGGTTCTTGCTGTTGGGATCACCGCCCTGGATCATGAATCCGGGAATGACGCGATGGAAGGTTGTGCCATTATAAAAACCGTCTTTCGACAGTTTGACGAAATTAGCGACATGGCCGGGCGCCACATCGGGGAAGAATCTGATGACCATGTCACCAACCGCCGCTCCTTTACTCGTCACTGTGATTGTCGCCTGGGTTTTTTCAGTCACATCCGTCATGACCACTATCCTTTCGCTTTTCATTCGTTATCGAAACAAGAACGGCGGAGGCGCCATCCCCACATCGAGCCCTTGATTGACCGCCGTCCACGTCAACCCATCGTCGCTGCGAAACACTCCCTCGCTTGTCCCCGCATAAAGACCGCCTCCTCCGAAGCTAATCAGCGACTGGACCGATAAACTCGTCAACCCCTTATTCACGGGAATCCATTGTTTCCCCTTGTCGGATGTCTTAAAGACACCATTCCCTGTGGCTACAATCACGCCCTGATCCAGCAGCACAATCCCACGGATGGAATCGTTAGGCAACGCCCGGCTGATCGAACGCCAAGTCAGCCCGCCGTCAGCGCTCCGAAACACCCCGCCATCGAATGTGCCGGCCAGGATGCTCTGGTCCTGATCGATGACAAGCACGCGAATGAAATTTTCGATCATGCCTTCATGATTCTTCAGGCCATGCTGCATGCGCGACCAACCGGACGAATGACGTTTAAACCGCAAAACGCCTTTACCTGATGTTCCAGCGTAGAGGGTGCCGTCCGTGGATCGGGCCAACGCATGGACAAGTACGTCGTCCAACCCGGTGGTGACGACTGACCATCGATCCTCAGGTTCATTCAGCCGATACACACCGTCGCTCGTCCCTGCATAGAGTCCATCGTCAGCTGCCATCAACGCCTTGACTTCAAGCCGCTTTAAACCGGCATTCACCGACTGCCAGCTCTTTCCATCGTCATATGAACGGAAGACCCCACCCCTGAATGTCCCGGCATAGACCGCCCCATCTCTCGCAACCGTCAAGCTCAAGATGAAAGGATCCGTCACGCCGCCTCCTACCGGAACCCATGTTGAGCCTCTGTCTGCCGTGCGGAAAATTCCGTGGCCGAAGGAGCCGGCATAGACCGCGCCGCTCCCCGTCACCACGAGCGCCTGAACACTGGCAGCCGACTGATCAAACGGACCCCGTGCAGCCTCTCCGGAAATGGTAACCGGCGCCCGCGTTTCGGCCGTCGACATCTCAGGCGCAAGGCAGAAGAGCAGTCCCCCTGCAGACAGGATTCGCATACCGCACACGAACGCATACAGTTTCATCATCGTAATCGTGTTCCCGCAGTCCCGATCGGCAAATCAGGATCGACCGGAAGATCGATACCGCCGCCTGCTGAACTTCGGCCAAAGAACCTTGCGCCTAGAATTCCAATCTCATACAACGCCATCAACGGCACCGCCATCAGCAGCATCGTAAAGAGCGTCGCATCAGGCGTAATAATGGCTGCCAGAATAAGATTCGACAGAATAGCATGTTTGCGGTACCGCGCGAACATCTGCGCTGAGACCGCCCCGGTCACCGCCAGCAACGTCATCACCAGCGGGAGCTCAAACGCACAGCCGAAGATCAGCAGGAACTTCACATTAAAATCGATGTACGTCCCCACACTCAGCTGCGGAGTGACGTCCCGATCGAGCCCAAAACTGACGAAGAAGTCGATGACCAGCGGAAGGATCACCAGATTGCAGAAGACCAAGCCGAGCGCAAAGAGGCCTGCTGCCAAAAAAAACAGCGGAATGGCCCAGCGTTGCTCCTTCGGCAATAATGCCGGCTCGACGAATTTCCAGCATTGATAAAAAATGATGGGCAGGCTCAGAATCACAGCCGCCAGGAGCGAGACTTTAATGGAAGCGAACAGGGCTTCGGTCGGTCCGTAAAAGACCAGCTGGTTCTGAAACGGCCGATTCAGCCATGCCACCATCTGACCTGAGAAGGAAAACGTCAGGATCAAGGAGACAAGAATAGCCGCCCCGATGACGACCAATCGACGCTTGATGGTCTGAATATGGACGGCAAGCGGATTGATGTGATGATCCATGGCAACGCATCCGGCCGCCGGTCGGCCCGGCGGCCGGTCGTCTCCTTCAATGTGCGGCGGCCTGCAATCCTTCTTCGCGGTAGAGCCGAATTAATTCCGCGAGTTTGTCTTTCTTAGCCAGCTTTTCCTTTTGGATCCGCTTTTTCTCAAGTTCTTCCGCCGGTGTCAGCACGTGACGTCNNNCTGCAATTCATTAAGTTCGTGATCTAAGCGATGGTGCGAGACTTCCAGTTCCCGAAACTCCGAGTTTGCTTGGCGAAGCCGTTCGACAATTGCATCGTCTGTCAACATGCGGCACCTCCTCGGTTAAGTTACTGTGCTGGAATTACTCCCTCTCCTCCTGCAATACGGGTGTGCTGCGAGCCTGCCGGCATCACCAGCGGCTCCATAGCCATCAATACAGCATCTTCAATTGGATTCGTATAATAACTGCGGCGGGTACTGACCGGAACAAATCCCAGCTGTCGATAGAGGCGCTGCGCGGGCTCATTTGAGGAACGCACTTCAAGTACCGCACGAGTGGCCGCGTGGGCCAACCCCATACTGATGGCCTCGCTTGCAAGCGCCCGCCCGACTCCCCGCCTCCGCATCGATGCATGCACGGCCAGGTTCATCAGTCGCAGCTCTTCAAACACAATCCAAAAGCAGTGGTACCCAACGATCATCCCATCTGACGGCACCACTTCCTGGTGAACCGTCGCAACAAGAAATCGGGCGAATTGGTTACCGGTCAATTCAGCTTCCATCATTTTGCGCGTCCATGGGGCGGAGAAGCAAGCTTCTTCTAACTCAAGAAGTTCCGGCAGCATGTCAACGGTCGCCGGCACAATCCGGCATTCATCTCGAAACTCACGAGCCATGCGGCCTACCCGGGCGAGGTCCCTGCCCTTTCCGTTGATGCCCCCTGGCCGACCGTTTGGAAGCCGCTACCGCGACCCGCTCCTGCCGGCGGGCTGTCGCAGACAGCCCGCCCGACTGTTCGTATTTGAGTTCTGCCTCCGTCCGCTGAACGTAGCGCGGTGCCACACAATCACCCGCGATGTCTCCCCGGCGAAGCCGATGCATGCCCAGAATAGCGACATTGACTGCGGATGGTTTCGCGACATCCTGAGGTCCCGACGAGACCGTTGCACTCGAAGACAATGCGGCGCGAATCTCCGATTCCATCGACACCCATCCATCGCCGAATACCAATGAGTGCTCGGTAAGACTCTTGGCCAACAAGCCTGGCGGACCGGCATGTTCTGACAAGATGCAATCCAGTCCTCCTTCAACCTGCCGGCGAAAGATCGCCCAATACAGTTCGCCTCTACGGCTCGTCAAGATAGGGCAGATGGGAAGCATCGTCGATCTCACGCCCCAGGCCATCGCCTCCAGCGTCGGAACCAAGGCAAGCGGAAGACCGGTCGCAGCCCGCAGTCCCAAGCACGTTGCCACTCCCACTCGAATGCCTGTAAACGAACCAGGACCGATCGAACAGGCCAGACCATCGAGGCTGCTGAGCTGTAGACCTGCCTCCGCAAGCATGCGATCGATGGAGGGTAGGAGCAACAGGCCATGAGCACTGCCGGCATCCTGATCCCGCCTCGCTAAGACAACGTCGTCCTCCAGAATTGCGATACTCTGCCACGCCGTCGCTGTTTCAATCGCCAAAATCTTCATGGGTGATTAAGAAACCTGCCCCAGGTCTTCCGTCTTGATCGCCTGGTTGGTCAGCATTTCATGAAACGTGACTTGCACACTCCCCTGTCCACGACCATCTTCGAGAGAAATTTTGAACGGCCGGAGCAGCTGAGCCGACGCCTTCGCCGGCAACGGCCGGTCCCCCGGCTCCCCGATCGGTCGAAAATCCTCATACTGAATCGTGGCATCCACTTCACCGGTCTCCGTCAGACGATCTTCCTGCACGACCAATAATGTTCGCCGGTCGAACCATAACCGGCGGGCCAGCACAGGCTGCCCCGCTGAACCGTTCACAGACGCATACACATCCAGCCGATAGCGATCCCCCTCGTCCGCCAGCTTCACGGTTTCTCCCTTCGCAATCGTACCGGTGCCGAGCACACCGCCCACAGCCCAGACACTCAACTGAAATGGGCGCGCGAGTTTCCCCATCTCAGCCATCTCCGATTGGTGGCCCATCAACACCCGTCCGATAGTCGGCAGTCTTAGCTTGTACACATCATCCGCTTGAACGAACTCAAACAATTCGCTTCCGATGCTGGTAAATCCACGAAGCCGCAATGCATTGGGACGGCGATAATACACCGCGCCCTCGACTCGGGATGCGATGGGAATGAACCCGCCGCGCACCTTGGCGCTAAACAACCCTTTCATCGAATGGATCGCAGCTTCCCGCTGCCGCAGCAAGACCGTTAACTCCTCTGCCGTCGCCCGCTTGAACGTCCCCTCCGGCGCAGATCGAAACAATGCGCAGCCCATG
>MSXM01000070.1 GCA_002083565.1 Nitrospira sp. ST-bin4
TTTTTCAGCATCCTGCTAGAACTTCCACAGCGCGAGCATGAAAACCCAGCCGGTCACATATGGGATAAGACAGGAGCGTAGGATCGCAATCTTCGCCCGGTGCGATGACCCATGCTGCGCGAGCTGTTCTTTGTAGACAAATTCATAGGAGAGCACGAGCACTGTAAGCGTCAGCACAAACACCCGGCTTGTCAGCGGCCAAGAATACTGGCCACTGATAGCAAAGTTCGCTGTGAAGAATCCGCTGCACAATAAGACCAACGGAGCCAGCGCCAATCGAACGGTTTCTGCGAACACTACCGGCCGGCCTGGACGCACCGGCAACGGACTCGATTGTGAGCCAGGATTCATGACCCGACAGCTGTCGGTATCGTGTGCGTACCGGTCGGAGAAGAAGGAGCGGTCCCGTCCTGCGCCGCGCGGCAGGCTTTGCACACGCGCGGACGCGCTTTGAGAAACGAAACTTTTCCGCTGGCCAGGCACCCGTAGTGGACAAACTCATCGCACACCGTGCAGCGAGACCACCCGCCACGGAGCATCGTGGTGTCCCGGTAGAGACCGTCTTTGCAGACGGCGCACTGCCGCCCCTCGACCGGGAGCAACAGCGGCATCCACTCGCCTCCGCCTTTTCGAATACTCATAGGACCGGAGTATAGCGGGGGGGTCGGCGGAAACACAAGGCAGAATCCCCTATTTCATACTGCAATTAGGGGGAAACCATCACGGCCATACGGTCGCCAACCGTGACTTCATGCACTTACGCAGCAAATCTTGACAGGCCCTGTGCAAAGCTCTAGGCTTTCACCAATATCTGGTTGCCTATGCACAAGCCTTTTCGTCATCGCGCAGTTCTAGAGGAATTCAAACGGAGGATCGAGCAGCGTCATCCGCAGGAACTGGTCCGCCTTGTGGTATTTGGGTCACAGGCGCGGGGACAAGCTACATCTGATTCTGACGTCGACGTATTAGCTGTGGTCCGTTCGCAAGACTGGAGACTCGGCGATGCCATCCGCGATCTCGGCTATGAGCTTGAAATCACGCATGGTCTCATCTTATCCATCCAGGTCATGAGCCTGGAGCAATACGACCACCGAACAGCCCTCGGATCTACCTTCCTGAAAAACGTGGAGCGAGAAGGCCTCACCGTATGAACGCCCCCTCCCGTCTTGAGGAGGTACAGGCCGAACTCTTACGGGCGGAACGATCCCTACAAGCGGCCCAATCACTTTTCGCCCAGGATTTCCTCGAAGATTCTCTCTCGCGAGCCTATTACGCCATTCTTCATGCTGCGCGCGCCGCGTTGCTTGCCGAAGGCCTTGAGGTTTCTTCACACCGATCGGTCCGGCGTCTATTTGGGCTTCACCTCATCAAGACCGCCAAGCTTGATGTCCGACTCGCAAAGATTCTCGCCGAAGAACAGGATGATCGTTTTCTGGCCGACTATGACGCCTGGTTTCATCCCGAACGGGAGCGTGTCGAGAAACGCGTCACCGAAGCCCATGAATTTCTTGCCGTCATTAAGAGTTTTCTCCAGCAGCGATAAACGCAACTGGTCACAAATTGTGACCAGTTCATCACATCCTCATGATTTTCTTTTACTTATAGATTTGAGATCGCAGAATGCGATCTCAGGCTGATTAGGCCATTATATAGATCTGTCCTATTCTCGTCCCGTTCGTCGAAGTCGCTCGGTCAGCTCATCATACACATGTCGACGGTGGCCGACGGCCATCAGACGAATGACGCGTGTTTTCTGATCGACGGCATAAACGATGCGAAAGCGGCGCACACGATACTTTCGAAGCCCGTTGAGTTCGCGCTTGAGGGGCTCTCCACATGCAGGATCGGTGGCAATGGCCCGAACGGCCGACTTGATCGATCGTTTCAGATCAGGATGGAGCGAGCGGATCACCTCCGCGACATGCGGAGGGAGGTCCGTACGGAACGGGTTCACGCAGTGCGCCGCTTCTTAATAGGCGCAAGAGGCTCGCCGAACACATCTTCAAACGACAGCCCTTTGCGCTTGCGCCCGTAAAACGCCCGGCTTTCGGCAATCTGACTCATGAGCGCCGGATCGCTGAGGACATCCAGGGTCTCTTTGAGGCGAGTGTACTCATCGACATTGATCAGAACGGCAGCCGGACGGCCGTTCTTCGTCACAACCACTTCCTCCTCGCGCTCTTGCACGCCCGCCACAAGTTCAGGCAGACGGGTCTTCACTTCCGACAGCGACAATGTTTTGGCCATACTCGACCTCGCTCTCAATGATGACCACAATTCTGGTCATCAGCATACAGGGCAGATGGAACGGCGTCAATCGATAGGGCAGGCGCTGCTGCGCAACGCGAAATGGAGAGGAGGCGAGCCGCAAGACCTCACACACGTGGAGAGTTGCAAGACACAGAGGCGATGGGTGCGCCGTGGCTATGCTGGGCGCAAGACGCGACCCAGATTAAAATACTCCCGACCCCTTTTCTTTCGTTTATGCTCGTAAAAGTCGGCCCGCTTCTTGGTCTAGCGGACTAAAGGCCGAGTTGTGACGCCTGCAATACTTTTTCGTTTTTAGGGCTCCACTATGAATAGAGACCACTCTTGAATAATCAGTTCCGCGAATTATAACTCGATCCTTTGTTAACCCTCTCAACACCGTCGCTGACAGGATATGATCGCCAGAAATCTGCTTGTCACAGTCTTGAAATTCCGAGAATAAACATTTCACATTTGCTAGTTTTGTTATAGGCGGTTTAGGAACAACGCTGCTTGGCGGCATATTGATTGAGTTCATTACAAGATGGCACTCCTTTAACTGCTTGCCGCTTCCACATACGCAAGGCATTTCTGGAGGAGTAACCACCGTTCTATCCATTACGATAGCTCTATTTTCCAACTCTTAGCTTCCACACCGCCCGTGTAGCGCCTCAGTTCCAGGCCGCGCGTTGCGCTAACAGCGCGGCACAAGTGCACAATGAAATGACGCGCCTGCGACGCCGTATCACGGTCCGATGCAAGTACCTGTTAGAGCGCTGGCTTTGCGTCATGGAAGTATCTTCTTTCGAGATGTGCGGCAAGCCCGTCAAGATCTGGAAACAGCGAAAGACTCGACACACCATTCGCCATGAGATCTTCGCGAAGGGATTCAAAGTTGTCCGCGTGTATCGGAACCTTCACCAAACGCTTCTTATACGCCGCGTTAAATTCCAACTTGACGAACTTTCCATCATCCATTCTCTTGTGGCAGGTAAAAACTCCATCCTGAGCCAAAATTCGACGCGTAATAGTTCTTGGACGAAAGATGCGGGTTTTGTTTTGTTTGTAAGGGGTTTCATTACTCGTGGATCCAATAAAATCTTCTGGCAACGTCTTCAGTATCCAGACTACGCCATTAGCGAAGTCTCCGTTCTCATCCTTCTGGGGCGATTTTCTGACGCAGAACCATAAGGCGGCCAGCGCACTGTACGTCCAATCAAGTAGACGAGTCGGCAGCCCATGATGTTGTGCCAAGGCTAAGAGGTCCCATGCATCGCGCGGGTTGAATTCCGTGAAGGGTAACTGTTGCCGTTCAAAATCCGCCATCATCAATCTTTCGATATTCAGGAGATCGCCCTTTGGACTCAATCGAGCAAGACGTGGAATCAAGGGTTGATCGGTGGCCTGCCCTCGGAAGATGAAGTCACTCTTGTTGCCCGCGTCAATTTCGACTCGCTTCAACGACTTAATGGACGCGAGGAAAGTACTGAGAGATGCTGGCGATGGAAGTATGTTGGGTGACATGTGCGCTCTAACTATGTTTGGGCCGATCCGTATAAGAGCCGGATTCGCCCATTTCTATCCGTATAACACGCCACTTTGGTTTGTGAACCATACGCCTTGACCGGTTGCGTTTCAATGGGATGTGACGGTGGAATCATGCACCGAGCACCAAACAGAACTTGTTCGACCCGGAGCCCATTCCATTTGATCTTGGCGACGGGATAAACACCCCTCCAGCGTGCGGGGTGCGCGAGCACGGGAGACCATGAACCCCCGCTCCTGTCCTCCCTCGCTCTCTACCTCTTCTTCCTTTAATTCAATGGGACGGCGCCCGCGATTGCCTCCCACCGCGCCCATTGAGCGAGCACCGACCGCCATCACTCTCTGCCTCTGCCTCCTTTCCCTTCTTTCAGGAGCGGGGGATCATGGTCTCCTATTTGCGCGCATGCACCGAGCACCGCCCTATATATAAACTCTGACCAGTCCCGCGTGCGGGGGGCGCGAGCACAGGAGACCATGAACCCCCGCTCCTGTCCCTCCCCCGTTTGACTCATCCCCAAATCGTTTGTTACTCTCCGCGCGGGTCGGAAATTTTCTCAACACGAGTCGATTCACACCCTATGAACATCAAAGAGTACCTGGAACAAAAGCGCATCGCCGTCGATCGCTTCCTCGACGAAGTGACGCCGCCGGCCGTCACGCCGCCGACGACGCTGCATGAGAGCATGCGCTACAGCCTCATGGCAGGCGGGAAACGCGTACGCCCGATTCTGACGATTGCGGCAGCGGAAGCCCTGGGCCAAACGCCGCCCGGCCTCATGGCGGTCGCCTGCTCATTGGAACTGATCCATACCTATTCATTGATTCACGACGACCTGCCCTCGATGGACAACGACGACTTCCGCCGGGGCAAGCCGACCAACCATAAAGTGTACGGCGAAGCGATGGCCATCCTTGCCGGAGACGCGCTGTTGACGATGGCCTTCGACCTCATCAGCAGACCCGACCTGATGAAGGGCGTCGATCCGGTGCGCCAGGTCCGGATCATTCAAGAGTTGGCCTTCGGCTCCGGCAACCTCGGCATGGTCGGGGGACAAGTCTTCGACATCCAAGCCGAAAACAAAGACATCGACCTCCCCACCCTTCAGAACATCCATAAGCACAAGACCGGCATGCTGATTCGCGCCGCCGTCCGCATGGGCGCCATTGCCTCCGGAGCGAACGACCGCCAACTCGACGACATGACCGGCTATGCCGAAGACATCGGCCTGGCGTTTCAAATTGCCGACGATGTGCTGAACGTGACGGGCACGCGCGAGGAACTGGGCAAGAACCCGAACACCGACGCGGAGCGCGGCAAGAAAACCTACCCGACGTTCTATGGAACCGAGGGAGCCAGCAAGCTGGCGGACGACTGTGTCGCGCGCGCCATCGGACGCCTGGATTCGTTCGGCCCGTCCGCCGATGCCTTGCGCGGAATCGCGCGATATATCACAAGCCGCAAGAACTGAGGGACCCCGCTGACATGCTGACACGCTTTCAGGCTGACAGGTCTTGCGGAATCATGCCACTTGCTCGCTTGCCGCTTGTCAGCACTCTCAGCTCATGAGAGCTCTCGTCACAGGCGCAACCGGATTCGTCGGAGCGGCAGTGGTCCGTGCGCTGATCAAAGCCGGCGTCGACGTGCGTGTACTTTCCCGTCGCGACAGCGATGTCTCAAATCTTCAATCACTCACCGTCGATTATGCCTACGGCGATCTTCGGGATCACGTCTCTCTGCGCCACGCGCTGACCGGCTGCCAACAGCTCTACCATGTGGCCGCGCATTACGCCCTCTGGGCCAAAGACCCTGCTATCTTTTATAATGTGAACGTTGACGGCACGAAGAATCTCCTGGAAGCCGCGCGCGAGGTCGGCACCGAGCGCATCGTCTACTGCAGCACGATCGGCGCGATCGGACTGCCTCCCGATGGAGGCCCGGGCACCGAAGACACGCCCGTCTCGCTGTCGCAGATGGCGGGGCATTACAAACGATCAAAGTATCTCGCCGAGCAGGAAGTCTTGCGGATGGCGAAAGAAGGGCTACCGATCGTGATCGTCAATCCCAGCGCGCCGGTCGGCGAGGGCGACGTGAAACCCACGCCGACGGGCCAGATGATCGTCGACTTCATGAAGGGCCGGATGCCTGCCTACATTGAAACCGGCATGAATATTGTGGATGTCGATGACGTTGCAGCAGGCCATTTGCTGGCGATGCAGAAAGGCCGTATCGGCGAACGATACATCCTCGGTTGCAAGAATTTGTTGCTGCGCGAGGTGTTCGAAATCCTGAGCAAGCTGACCGGCATCAAGGCGCCTTCTATCAAGCTGCCCCGATCCGCGGTGCTGCCCCTCGCGTATGCCAACCACTGGCTCGCGAACCTGACCGGGCGTCCACCGCGCATCCCGCTCGAAGGTGTCAAGATGGCCAAGTACAAAATGCACTACGACTGCAGCAAGGCGATCCGCGAACTCGGCATTCCCCAAGCCCCGCCGGAGGTCGCGCTGGGAAAGGCCGTGAGCTGGTTCAAGTCCCACGGCTACGCCTAGCCCGCACATCTCGTCGCAATCTTGAAAGCACGCGGACGGGAGTGTTACCGTTTCCACCACGCTTCTAGCAACGCCGCTATCGATGGATATTCTCGTTCTGTTCTTGAAAACAATCGCGCTTCGCCCGTACGTCTTCCTTTTCCTCGCCGCATTTCTATTTGCCGCCATTCGATTAATCGGGTGGCCTCGCACATGGCGCTTCTGGCTGATCAGCTGGATCACGGCCTTTGTGTGCGAGTACTCCTCGACACGCACAGGAATTCCGTTCGGCTGGTATTTCTACAACGGCTCGACGGTCGGACAAGAACTGTATTTCTCCAACGTGCCGTTTATGGATTCCATCTCCTTCAGTTTCCTCCTCTATGCCGCCTACTGTGTGGCGCTCTGTTTCTTCCTTCCCACCGAACAATCCACGCCGTCCACCGGAATCGGAGTAAAACGCCTGCGATTCAATGTCCCGGCACGAACAGGCTGGCCCCTGTTGCTTCTAACCGCCTGTTTGTTTGCCTTCCTCGACATGGTCATCGACCCGGTGGCCCTGCGCGGCGACCGCTGGTTCCTGGGCAAGATCTACTACTATCCCGACCCTGGCTGGCACTTCGGCGTGCCAATGGCCAACTATATCGGCTGGGCTGTGGTGGGATTCCTTTCTCTCGCCATCTATTTCCCATTGGACCGACGGCTCCCTGCCCTTCCGCCGCATCAAGCAACCACATGCCGGCTCTTGCTCGGCATCGGCCTCTATTATGGAGTGCTGGCCTTCAATCTCGGCATGACCTTCTGGATCGGTGAATGGTTCATGGGCCTGAGCGGACTGCTGATGCACCTGCCGGTGCTCGCGCTCGTCATCTACCGTCTGACCGACCTACCCCGCACCTCCTCCACCGCCCCCTCAAGTGGCATTCGCTCAGAAGAATTTGTATAGTGGTCGGACGATCGCGGCAGGCTGAGATCAAGGTTAAGATTAAGCTGAGAGTTCGGCAAGCGGCATCGTAGCCTCAATCTTAGCCTTGATCTTCACACAGGTGATGGCCTTGCGCTGGAATGAGTGCATACCCCGGAGTGCGAAGACTTATGATTATCGGCATTGTGCTGCTCGGATTTCTGTTGACGGCGACAACGGTGTCTGCGGAGAAAGCCGTCATCTTGCATGTCGTCGGCACCGTGACGGCGATCGACAAGAAACACATTGCCGTAAAAACGACCGGTAAAACTGCGCCGGTTTCGGTAAAGCTGACGAAACAGGTGCGATTCAAAGACAAAAATCGCCCAGGGTCTAATGAACCACCGGTAGTGGGCGACCATGTCATCATCGAAGCGAAGAAAGAGAACAAGGCCCTCTTCGCGACGGTCGTTCATTACTCAGCCATGAGAAAGACTACGGCTCCACTCAGCAGCGCCGCACCATAGCCACCATGCGATTCACACGCGTGATCCACGAGTCTCCTTTCCACGGCGGGCTGCGCAACGCCATAACGAGAGTACTGATCACCGGCGTCGCCGTCTTTCTGGCCGTCACAACCGTCCCGGGCCTGGAAGCGGATAGCCTCACGGCGGGAGTCGCCGCCGTGCTGGTGCTGACCATCCTCAACCTGATCCTGCGCCCCATCCTCTTCGTCCTGACCCTCCCCTTGATCGTGTTTTCTCTGGGACTCTTTCTGGTCGTGCTGAACGCGCTGCTGCTCGAATTGACAGCCTACCTTGTGAAGGGATTCACAGTCTCAGGATTCTGGCCCGCGGCCGGCGGCGCGCTGGTCATCAGCATCGTCACCACCGTCCTCAACAGCTGGACCGTGGACCGCCGCCGTATCGAACCGGCCGAATCACCCGTGGAAACCCGCCGTCCGCCCAAGATTATCAATCCCGATTGATTACCCCAGAGATATCCATCGGTGATGGGATGATTCAGTAGCTATTCCTAAACGATCCGGCTACAATGCCGCCGCGACACTGTCGATGAACCTATGACTACGACGACTACTCCTGCTGCGCGAACAAAACCTGCGCCAGAAACACACCTTCAACGGACGCTGAATAGCGCGCTCAATGAGCTGGCTATGGAGTCGGCACTGGCCGCAGTGTTCCATCAGGAAAACGGACCGCTGATTGACCACGCAGTACGCGGATTCGCGCCGAGAGATGTCCAGGCGATTCTCCGCACGTTATCGGCCCATGCCGCCGCATCGGGGCCGTCCGGCCAAGATCCCGACGGCAGCCGCACGATCAAGCTGCGCCTGATTACGCCCGGCGCCAAGTCGCTGCTGGGCGTTCCGCTTCGCCATGGCAATCGCGCCTATGGCTACCTGGTCATCGGGCGAAAAGAAGGCGCCGTCTTCGCTAAAAAAGATAAAGCGCTGTTAGACCAAGCCAGCGACGGCATTACCAAAGCGCTCGACCGCGAGGGGTTGTTCAATACCGACGTCGTCATGAGCCGAGCCTACGTGGCACATGATCCGGCACCTCCCCAACCAGCCGGGCCGGAGATGTTTCCTGCAGTCACGGCGCAATTTACTCCGGAACTGCAAGAGAAGATCGAAACGGTCTTGGCTGAAGTCGGCCAAGTCGTCGCGTATGACCGAGCCTGGGTCTGCCATTACGATCCGCTCGCGGGCAATGTTGAGGTGTTGGGACTTGGCGGGGACGCCAAGGGCGATCAAAAAGACGCCAAGAAAGATCTGAAACCAGGCCAACGCCTGACGCTCGACAGTTCAGCCGCCGGGTGGGCGGTTCGCCACCGCAAACCGCGCGTCGATCATGATCTGGCGTCCACACAAGGCCGCTTCCTGGATCACAAACATCTTTTTAAGGATCGATTTCAGTCGTCACTGGTCCTCCCCTTCTTCGTTCGCGGCCAAGTCGGCGGGACCTTGACGTTGGGATCGAAAGAACCTCAGCGCTATCAGACGACTGACGCCCGTACGCTGGAACCCGTCATTCTCAAACTGGCGGATCTGATGCAGGCGCCGGCAGCGGCAGCACCGAGCTCGACCCCGGATCTCGACACGGGGGAACCGAGCCTTCAGCCGCTGATCCCGGTCTCGTCTGAACCGATCATTCGTAAACAGGAACGCCAAGCCGCCATTGGAGAATTCAGCGGATTCTTAGCCACAGAAATTCGGGAGCCCCTGGCCTCGATTCGCGCACAGCTCGAAGAAGTGACCAGCGAAGGTATCTTGGACTTCGATCCACAGACACGCGTGGAAAACGCCATGCGCGACCTTATCCGAATCGAAGCGATCCTGAACGAGATTCTGGACTTCGCCAAACCACTGGAGTTGAACCGGCACCTCTGCCGGATTCCCGAAGCCCTGGAGAGCGCCCTGGTCGTCCTCGCAACGGATCTTGAAGCGACGCGTATCCAGGTGTCCAAAGATTACGCGACGGTCCTCGTGCCGGTGCGTGCCGATGAAGCGAAGCTGCAACAGGCCTTCCTGAGTATTTTCAAGAATGCCTGCGAAGCCATGACTCCGGGCGGCCATCTCCATATTCAAGTCAGCCAGCATCGGGCCGGGAAAGGCTTGGAAGTCCAGATCCTCATCAAGAACGACGGCGTCCCGATCCCGGCCGATCTTGTCGACAAAGTCTTTGAGCCTTTTTTCACAACCAAACGGTCGGGAATCGGCTTGGGACTGCCCACAGTCAAGAAAATCGTGGAAGAACACGGCGGATCGATTACCATCAGCAGCGCACCCGGCGAAGGTACCTCCGTGACGATCCGCCTGCCGGGCGTGAGCCGCGGCCCCTCCTTCCGGCATCGCGGCCGTGGCCGCCGGCCACCGCATCGACGACCGAGCTGAGCGGTTTCAACAGTTTTGAGTTGTGAATGTTGAATTTTGAGTTATTGAATGTAACTCATTATCATCCACCACCCCTAACGCCTCACCCCTTACCCCTCACGTCAGCCCTTTCCCCTAGCGAGATACGCTTCACGAGATACGAACGACGCGCACCGGGACCGATTGACAGAGAATACCGGCCATCGCTATGATTCCCGCCAGCTTGACGGCATTCATCGAATACGAATTCCATCACGACACTGATTCGTTCCTGCCACCTATAGACAGAGGAGAAGCGGTATGAAGCTTGTCATCGGCGCCCTTGCGACAACCTCCGGCATTCTGTTCGCGCTGTCCATGGCCTCGGCCAATCCGGCGCTCCTGCCCAAGCATGAAGGCTATCCCATGATGGACAGTGGAAGCCCCGTGACCGGCCAACCGACGGCCAACGATCCCGGCCAATCGGATGCCCGTGGGGAAGCCTCGCTGCTGAAGTCTGCGGAATCGGTCAAGAATGCCGAACAGAATCTGCAGAAACTCGACAATGCCCGGATCACCGAAGGACAGGGAGCCGGTCGGCTGCCGAAAGTGCAAGGCCCCCAGATCAAGATTGCGCCTCCGGTCGCTTCCGCAACGAAGATCGCCCCTGATCGAAAGATCAAGTAACGCGCTCTTTCGGTCTGCACATAACGGGGCCGTCCTGCAAAACGGGAGGGCCCCGTTTCTTTTTCCGCCACGGAATCTTTATCCGAACAAGCCCCGATTCTTATTAGATGTCAATCAACCTGAACCGCCAGGGTTTCTTCGCCCAGGAACCGGCATACTCGACACCGATTCTTGGAAACGTCCCAATCGTTTTTCGAGTGCCTCTGGCTCCGCGATCCTCGAACCACACGTGCCGCCCCTCGGTCATATCGAGTCGATTCAACGACCGATCGATGTTCAACTCCCGGCAGATCTTCCCCGGTCCATCGATCAATGCTCCCTCAACTTCAATCGCTCGAATGAGCACCGCGGCAGGAAAGCCGGTCCGTTCTGTCACCACATTCAATAAGTGATACATGCCGTAGATGAGATAGACATAGGAGACTCCCGGAGGGCCGAACAGAACCTCTGTCCTGGCCGTCCGCCCTTTCGATGCATGACAGGCCTTATCCTGAACCCCCACGTAGGCCTCGACTTCGATGATTTTTCCGGCAACCCGTCCATTCCCATTTTCCCGCACCAGATAGTTCCCAATGAGGGCACGGGCAACCGTCAGCGTCGGACGATTGAAAAATGCACGGGTGAGAATCGTGGACATCGCAAGGCGTCCTAAAAGTACCAGGCAAGGCCACCCATCACTGTGCGCGGATTTCCCGGCACGAAATGGATGTCCGTCACCCCTGCAAGCTCGTTCCGCAGACGCGAGTCGAACGCAAAAATAGCCTGCTCCCATTGGGTATTGAACAAGTTTTGCACGAACAGAAATGCCTCCAACCGTCCATGGGACAATTTAACCGGTATGCGATACCGCTCCGACACATCAAACGTAATCCAGGAGGGCGACTTGATGCTCCGATCCTCGACAAGCGGACGAACGCCAAGATACGTGGCTTGGAATTGGGACGTCAGTCCTTCCGGCCATTGCAGGATAGCCGCGCCATAGGCGGTATATTCCGGCGCTAACGGAATAGCGTCGCCGTTGCGAAATTCCGCGTGCGTCCAGGTGAAGCTGCCGTTGACATAGAGCGGCCCCCAGACCTGTCCCCGGGCAGCGACTTCCACACCTTGGCGTCTGGTCGCTCCGCGAATCTCCGTCGTCCCCTCATCGCCGACGAGGATAAGTTCCGACTTCAAATCCAATCGCCACAGCGTAGCGGTCAACTCGAGGCCCTCAGGTCCCCATGGCCTGGAACGGACTCCGACCTCATAATTCCTCGCTCTCGCGAGCGGTGACGCCCCGAAAGCCACAGCGGATCGGGCATCATTACTGTGAAATCCTTCTCCATAGTTGAGAAACAACTCCGTTTTCGCCCACGGTCCAAGAATCATGCTCATCTTGGGAAGGACCATGCCGGAACCTTTCTGACCGGCCGGTCGTTCCGCACAGGCGGCACAGCGGTTACTGACGTCAAACGTAATATATTCTCCACGCACTCCCCCTGAAAACCTGACCCACGGCAACGGCTCGACCTCGGCTTTGACGAACGGAGAATAGGACAGAGTGAGGGCATCACTATCAATCCTGGTACCGGTCGGAATCCTCAACGTCTGAGTTCCCAATTTCGCATGAACATCGTCGACTCTCGTCTGAAACCCCAGGGTCCCGATCATCGGCACCCCCAGAACCTCTGCACGCTGTTTGTATCCGATATCGCCGCCATAGATGACACGGCGATCGAACTGGGCAAAACCGTCGCCATTGTCGGGATCATTGAGGAAGAACGTAAAATCCGTGAAGAGATCCAACCGGTAATATTGGCCATAGGCGTTCGCAAAGAACTGGCCGCCTGACGTTGTATCGTAGTGATAGTTTAATTGGCCGGTCGTCCGGAGCGTGTGTCCCCCTTCATACGGATTGATTGAGCCAAAGCGGTCGAGCGCCCCCCTGCTCACTGTCCGCAGAGGAATCTCGCCGGAGCCGTCCCATTTGGAATGGAGGAAGGTCGCCTTCAGACTGATCTCATCTCTTCCGGTCAGATGTGTCGTCACCTTTCCCAGCAGATTGGTCCGGGTATATTGATTGTCGTCTTGGTTCGGTCCGTTCGTATAGAACCCCTCAGCGGCAAACAATGTGCGCACTCGGTCTTTGGTCGGAGAGAGCATGAGCAGGTACCGCTGCGTGTCATATTCTCCGCCGGCCCCTTGGAGAACTCCTTCTCTGGCTACATCGCGCGTCCGGAAGTTCACTACTCCCGCCGTGGCAAAATCTCCATATTCAGGCAGATACGAGCCCTTGTGAACCTCGACGCCTTCGATCGTCTCCGGGATGATGAAGTTAAGATCTGTATAGCCTTGTCCATGCGCATGGGTACGCAAATTGATCGGCATCCCGTCAAGAAAGAAACCGACATCCGTCCCATGATCTGCGTCAAAACCCCGGAGGAAGTACTGATCAGCCTTCCCGGCGCCGCCCGAATGTTCAACGGCAAGGAAACCGGGAATCAGGCGAAGAATTTGAGCAGGTCTGCCTTGAGGCTGCAGAAGAATTTCTTTGTCCGGAATGAATCGCTGGGAGGAAGCGGCAATCGGACGTTCGCCCACTACGGCAATATCCGGAACCTCCAGCGCCGGCTCATCCGGATCGTGAGCGCCGGCCAGAGAGGGGATGCAGATCAGTGCGAAGAGGAAGAGACCCTGCGTGCGATAGTTCACTCGACGATCAACTCAATCCCTTACCCGTGGTGGCCGTCGTCAGCTTGCCATGCTTCACACCCTTCACGCTCACCAAGGCATCGGCCACTTTCCGGATCTCCGATCCCTTCCCTTTGACCACAAGAACTTCCAGGCAATGGTTATGATCGAGGTGCACATGCAGACCCGCCATGATGCGGCCCTGGAATTCGTGCTGAATATGGGTGAGCTTGCGCGTCAGATCGCGCACGTGGTGATCGTAGACGAAGGTGATCGTACCGACGGTCTCTTTATTCTCATCCCACTCCTGCCCGACAAGATTGTCGCGGATCAAGTCGCGAAGCGCTTCCGATCGATTCGTGTATTTGCGCCGCTCAATGTGGTGATCGAACGCATCCAGCAAATGGCGATCAAGCGACACGCCGAATCGAACAAGCTTTTTCATGCTTCTCCTGTGCTACGATTTTTAAATACGTAGCACTACAGCGGCAGTCAGGTCAAGCGAGGAAGATCGCAAAAAGATCAGATGCGGTGGCTATTCGCCCTGAATCGGGATGTAGAGCACGTTCCCCTGCCGGTTGACGAGCAGGAGCGCGAGGTCGGTAGGTTTCAACGGATCGGCCAGACGCTGAAAGACCGTGAAGCTGCTGATATGCTGCCGGTTGAGTTCCAACACCACATCACCGGGCTGCAAGCCGGATGCTTCGGCCAGGCTGCCTTCTTCGATGTCGGTCACGACAACGCCGTTATTCACCGAGAGATCCATCTGCCGGGCCAACTGGAGGGTGATGTCGTCGAACACCACGCCCGAGAGAGGATGTACGGTCGAGGCGGTGGAAGCCGCCTGGCTCTTTTTTGCGCGTTCGCGCGGCGACTCCTGAATTGTCAGTTCGGTTTGATAGACTTTCCCGTCCCGGATGAGCTCCAGGCGATGTTTGCTGGCGATCGGAGCTTGCGCAACGAGATTGCGGAGTTGGCCGCTGTCCATCACGTCCCGCCCGTCGAAGCGCACGACGACATCGCCGCGCTTGAGGCCGGCCCGCTCCGCCGATCCCTTCGTCTGCACATCGGTCACGATCGCGCCCTTTACATCAGGCAAGCGGAAAATTTTCCCCAGCGAAGGGCTCACGTCCTGCGTCGAGGCTCCCAAAAATCCGCGCACGACTCGGCCGGTCTTGAGCAGACTCTGCATGGCGGCGCGAGCCATATTGCTCGGAATAGCAAAGCCCACGCCGACGCTTCCGCCGGTCGGGCTGGCAATCGCAGTATTGATACCCACAATCTCCCCGTTGATGTTCACCAGGGCACCACCGGAATTCCCGGGATTGATCGGCGCATCCGTTTGAATGAAATCTTCGAAGTCGGCGACACCCACGTCTGCGCGACCGACCGCGCTCACGATGCCGAATGTCACGGTGCGGCTCAACCCCAACGGGTTCCCGATGGCCAATACGAAGTCGCCGACGGCCAGTTGGCTTGAATCGCCCCATACGGCAGCCGGCAGATTTACCGCCTGGATCTTCACCACCGCCACATCCGTCTTGGGATCAGTGGCGACGACCTTTCCTTTGAATTGGCGGCGATCCGCCAGAATCACCTCCACATCGACGGCGTCTGCGACGACGTGGTGGTTGGTAATGATGTAGCCATCCGGGGACGCGATCACGCCGGAGCCCTGCCCATACTGCCGATGAGCCAGGGGCTCCTTGAACAACCCGAACGGCAGAGCATCGTCGCTGAAGGCTTGATCACGCACCATCACGGTAGACGCGATGCTGACCACGACCGGAATGACCTTATTGGCCGTCGTCTTGACCTGGCTCTGCAAATCGTTGCCGGTCGTCACAGGGATCAGCTGTGTCCCGGCCAAGACCGATACCGGAATCGCCAGGCTCCCCATGAGCCATCCTATGACCAACCCCTTCATCATGCCATTTCGTCTTTCGCGCAGAAATTCCATGAGGATGCACCGATCAGAACTCATGCAAAACGTCGTGGCCAGCCTACCATGGGAGGCAAGCCCGCGCCTCCATAATTCGTGATGCAGACAGAAGGGCTGGTGGTGACTGATTTCTTGATACTTTGCGTATACTCACAGACAAGATGGTACCCAGCACTACTCAGTCTGTAAATATGGCCTTCTATGACTGTGGTTGGAGGTGTCTATTCTTGTGCCTGCCACCGGCGCCAGATCATGTAGAGAGCCGGTATCACCAACAGCGTCAGCAGGGTGGACGACACCATGCCGCCGATCATCGGTGCGGCAATCCGTTTCATCACATCGGCGCCCGTGCCGGTGGTCCACATGATCGGGAGTAATCCCCCCATAATCGCGGCAACCGTCATCATCTTGGGCCGCACCCGCTGAACGGCTCCTTCCATAATGGCCTCACGTAGGTCCTGTACCGTCGTCATGCGACCTTCCCGTACCCGCCGCTCATAGGCCTCGTCGAGGTAGAGGAGCATGACCACGCCGGTCTCCGCCGCCACACCTGCCAGCGCAATAATGCCCACCCAGACCGCCACACTCAAATTGTAGCCCAGATAGTCAAGATACCAGATGGCCCCGATCGCGGCAAAGGGAATGGACAGAAGCACGATCAGAGCTTTCGTCATTGAACGGAAGTTGAGATAGAGCAGTAAAACAATGATCGCAATAGTGCCGGGAACGACCAGTTTTAATCGCTCTTCGGCCCGCACCAGATGCTCGTATTGGCCGGCCCATATCAGCCGGTAGCCAGATGGCAATGTTACTCGGTCTCGAACCGCGCGCTGAGCATCTTCGACATAGCTGCGTAGGTCGCGTCCACTAACCGCGACCGAGACCAAACCGACTAACGCTCCCGCCTCATCCGCGATCGACGGCGGCCCCTGGGTGATGACGAGATCGGCAATTTGTCCGAGCGGAATCTGCGCGCCGTTTGGCGTGGGAATCAGCACCCGTTTGAGCCGATCCGGGTCATCGCGCAGTTCGCGCTTGTAGCGCACATTGACCGGATAGCGCTCGCGTCCCTCGACCGTGGTTGTGACTGTCTCACCTCCGATGGCTGAGGTAATGACTGATTGCACATCTCCCACCGTCAGACCATAGCGTGCCGCTTCACGCCGGTTGATGATCAGATCCAGGTAATAGCCTTCATTCAACCGTTCGGCAAACGCGCTTTTCGTGCCGGGCACATTTGCCAGGACTTGCTCGATCTCTAAACCAATTTTCTCAATGGTCTTTAGGTCCGGCCCAAGGACTTTGATGCCGACGGGGCTTCGCACACCGGTCGTGATCATCTCGGTGCGAGTTTGAATCGGCATCCACCAAATGTTTGGAAAGCCGGGAATGCGCAGCGTGGCATCCATCTCATCCAGCAGACGGTCCCAGGTCATGCCGGACCGCCATTGTGCTTCCGGCTTGAGAGTGATCGTGATTTCTGCCATGCCGACAAAGGCCGGATCAGTGGCAGTCGGGGCCTTTCCCATCTTGCCGAACACTCGCTCCACTTCAGGGAAGGTCGTGAGCAACCGATCTTGGACTTGCAACACCTTGGCCGATTCGGGAATCGAGAGACCGGGCACAGTGGTCGGCATGTAGAGAATCGTTCCCTCGTTCAGCGGAGGCATAAATTCTGCGCCGAGGCGGGAAAAGATCGGCGCTGTGAATCCAACGACCACCACCGCCAGCGCCAGCGTCACCCACCTGACGCGTAGTGCGCCGGAGAGGATTGGCCGATACAGCGCAATCAACAACCGGTTCAATGGATTCTTAGCCTCCGCTCGGATGTGCCCACGGATCAGAAGCACCATCAACACAGGGGCCAACGTCACCGAGAGCGCTGTGGCAAACAGCATCGAGAAGGTTTTGGTGTAGGCCAAGGGCGTGAACAGCCGCCCCTCCTGGGCTTCCAGCGCAAAGATCGGCAGGAACGACACGGCGATCACCAGCAGCGAAAAGAACAAGGGACGGCCGACTTCTTTGGCTGCTGCAATGATGGTCTCGATTCGGTCTGCTTGTGGCGATTGTTCCAACCGCTTATGGGCGTTTTCCACCATAACAATAGCTGCGTCCACCATCGCGCCGATGGCAATGGCAATCCCGCCCAGCGACATGATACTGGAGGTGATGTTCAGGTAGGCCATCGGGATGAAGGCGAGCAACACGGCCACAGGGAGAACGAGAATCGCCACCAGAGCGCTACGGAGATGAAACAGAAAGACGACCGCGACCAAACTGACGATAATGCTCTCCTCCACGAGCTTGTCGCGGAGTACGGAAATGGCCCGATGAATGAGATCAGACCGATCATAGGTGGGAATGATGTGCACGCCTTGGGGCAGGGCCGGCGTGATCTCTGCCAGCCTGGCTTTAACCCGCTCGACGACAGCGAGCGCATTCTCTCCTGCCCTCATGATCACGATGCCGCCTACCGCTTGGCCCTTGCCGTCCAATTCGGCTACGCCCCGCCGCTGGTCCGGCCCAATCTGGACATGGGCAATGTCCCGAATCAAGATGGGCGTACCTCGCCCATCCGTCCCGACAGGGATCAGCTCGATATCATCAATTGAGCGCAGATAGCCTCTCCCTCGAATCACATATTCGGTGCCGGCCATTTCCAAGACACGGCCGCTCACCTCCGCGTTGCTGTTCCGAACCGCTTCGATGATCGTTTTAATCGGTAACCGGTAGGCGGCCAACGTATTCGGGTCCACCTCAATTTGATACTGTTTGACGAATCCGCCGACCACCGACACTTCTGCCACCCCAGGCACACTTTCCAGTTGATAGCGCAGATACCAATCTTGAAGGCCGCGAAGCTGCGCCAGGTCGTGGGCGCCTGACTCATCGACCAATGCATACTGATACACCCACCCGACACCAGTCGCGTCAGGGCCGAGAGTCGGTGCGACTCCGGCCGGCAACTTCCCGCTCAACTTCTGCATATATTCCAGCACACGACTGCGTGCCCAATATAAATCTGTCCGGTCTTCAAAAATCACATACACATAAGAAACCCCGTATTCTGAGACTCCTCGAACCCGTTTGACTTTCGGTCCGGCCAGCAGGGACGTGACGATTGGATAGGTGACCTGGTCTTCGATCAGCATGGGACTGCGTCCCTGCCACTCGGTGTAGATAGTCACCTGGACATCGGACAGGTCCGGCACCGCATCCAGCGGGACCTTAAATCCTGCCCACAGGCCCCAGGCGCCCAATAGTCCCACGCAAATGAACACGAGGATCGGATTGCGGGCGCTCCCTTCTATGAGTTTTGTAATCATGAAGGATTACATCCCTCCCCCGGCAACCAAGAACTGAAACGTTTCAACGATGGCTGGTTGCCCTGGTACCGTCACGTTGACTGTCACTACCCAGGTACCACCCATGCCGAACAGCACCGTACCCTCGTAGAGTCCATCTTTTGTGTGGCGAGCCATCGCCTTGGAATCGGTCATCCCAGGCATCGGCATCGTATAGACGAACACAACTTGCGCATTGGTCACCGGTTTCCTAGCCTGATCGGTGAGCTTGAGATTGAGCAGCACATTACCGGCCTTAGGTTTATCCGGCACTGTAGTCAACATGAGGGACAATCCGGCGATCTGTCGAGGTTCTGTAGCGAATGATCCTTTCACCCCTTCCATATTCCCCATCGGCATGCTTTTCATGTCGCCCATCCCCTCCATCTTGCCCTCATGCGCGCCGCGCATCTGCCAATCGCCCATGCCGATCCGGCCCATCATGCCCTGCATGCTGGACGAGGAAGCCAATTTACTCTCCGCATCCAACAAGAAATTTGCCGAGGTGACGATCCGATCTCCTTCCTTGAGTCCTTCCATCACTTCCACACTATCCTGATTCCGGCGACCCAGCTTGACCAACGTCTGCTCATACCGGCCTTGCCCACGATCCATAAACACAAGTTGACGAAGCCCGGTCTCCAGGATTGCCTCTTTGGGCACAACCAAGGCTGTGGCCCCATCCGTTTGCAAAGTCACGTTCCCGTACATGCCGGGCTTGAGTTTCAGTCCAGGGTTCGGCAATTCAACCCGCACGCGTACCGTGCGGGCTTCTACGTTCAACGAGGGATAGATATAGGCCATCTTTCCGTGAAAGGTTTCTCGTGGATAGGCGGCGAAGGAGACTGAAATCGGTTGGTCGAGCTTTACCGATGCAACCTCGGACTCATAGATGTCGGCGGAGATCCAGACTGTGGAGAGATCCGCTACTTCGTACAGTGTCGTGCCCGGTTCCACATATTTTCCCGGCAAGGCCTCCCGTTTGAGGACGATCCCGGATGATGGGGCATAGACCATGAGCACCGGCTCGGCTTTGCCTCGGTGCTCCAGAGCCGCAATCTGTGCATCAGTCACCTCCCAGAGGCGCAAGCGCTCCCGCGCACTGGCCACAAGGGAAGCCGCGTTGGCTTTGGCTTCATCCAGAGGACTCACGGCCAGTTGAGCCTGTGCCCTTAAGGCCAATAAATATTCATCCTGCGTGGCCAGGAGATCCGGCGAGTAGAAGGTGAAAAGCGGTTCGCCTTTTCGTACCGGTCTGCCGATCGAGTTGACAAAGACCTCGCGGACCCATCCGGAGGTTTTCAAGGTGACCTGCGTCAAGCCACGTTCGTCGTAACCGACCGTGCCGACCGTGCGGATTTCTTGTGTCAACGTCGCATAGGCAGCTGAAGTGCTCCGCACTCCGATCAACTGTCTCGCCACAGCTGGAACAACCACGGCCCCGGACGGCGCGTCGGAGGCGCCTGGCATAGGCTCTATGTCCTTCATAGGCATCGTACCCTCCATCGGCATCCCCTTCATGGACATACCGTCCATCTCATGGCCCTTCATCTCCCCACTGCTTTTCATCCCCGACATATCACTCATCACCCGATGCGCAGCAAAGAATCCGGCGATGGTTCCGATGACTAGGCCGGCTACTGCGACACCGACAACAAGACTCTTTCTGCCTATGTCCTGACTCATGGCCAATTCCTTCCTTTCAGCTGTTTCTATTCAGATCGGTTCCGATCACTTGTTCGAGTTCCGCGAGTCGGTGTTCTCGTTCGACCAGCGCTCGGTAGTACTCATATTGAAATCCTCGCCAGGCCCGCTGGGTATCAATAAGATCCAGGAACCCTCCCTTTCCCGCGCCATACCCCACTTGCGCCGCTTCCAAGTTTTGCACGGCCTGGGGCAGAATCGTGGTGCGATACAACCTCGCCGCTTGTTCACTCGCCCGGATCTTGGCCAAGAGATCCTTGACCTGAAAACGAGTCAGGTTTTCTAACGCGTGCAGTTGTGCTTGCGTAGCAGCAACCGACGCAGCAGCTTCTTGCACACCCGCGTCATACTTCGGCTTAGTCCAAAAGGCGAACGGAATGGTCATCGACATGTAGGCGCCGAATCCGTCATTGGCCTGAAAGTTCTGGAACCGCTGAAACGCCACATTGAAGTCCGGATAATACTGACGCTGGGCCAACGCACGAGACTGCTCACTGTGTTGGACCGCCAGTTCGGCGACCTTCAACTCCGGTCTGGCGTTCAACGCAATGCGGTACAGATCGTCGATGGTTGTGCGGAGCGGTACTAGAGACGGCTCCTGAGGAATGTCCAAGAGTGATAGGGGATCACGGTCCAACAGCGTATTCAATAGTGCTGCGGCGGTCTCGCGACGCTGTTCCAGAACAGGAAGTTGCTGGTGGAGGAGGGACAGCTCGACCTGGGCTTTGAGCACATCGGATTGCGATCCCTTTCCCGTTCGAAACTTCGCATTGGCGATATCGACAAATTGTCTGAGCAATTCGACCTGTTCATGATGAATCAGGATCGCCTTGTGCGCGAGAAACAGATCGTAGTAGGCCTGCTTGAGGCGGGCGACCAGCTCCCGTTCCTTCGCGCGGATTGCCTGTTCGGCCATATCGGCAGAACGACTCGCGACTTCGCCTTTGAGTCCGAGCTTGCCGGGGAATGGGAGATTCTGCGAGAGGCCGAAGATGTTGTTCTGCGTCTGCGTGACGTTGAAGGTCTGCGGAAAATTCCACAATTGGACGGACAGGGTGGGATCGTCCAGCGACCGTGCTTGCACAATCCGTTGCGAGGAGGCTTCCCATTGCTTGCGCGCCGCCACGAGTTCTGGATTTCTTGCCAGGGTTTCCCGGATCAAGTCCGGTAACACCAAGGACGGTTGTGCAATCTGATCGACGGCATGGGCGATCTGGCGGCCACCTGTCGCGAAGGTCATGCTTACGACTGTTATGGCCAGCAACAAAAATCGAATTGAAAGAGTCATGTGACGGCCCTCCCCAAGAGCTTTCCTGCCCACAGCTCGCGCGGATCTCAACCCCGATTGCTACAGAAGAAGCATCTGGACGAGCTGAGATCTAGCACCGGGCAGATACCGCAATGATGAAACGGTATAAGGAAGAACCGGAAAGATCAGATACGAAGCACTGTGCTTGCGAGAGACTGATGTGGAGGAGAACTCGATTCGAACGACGGATAGGGGTGGAAGATACACTGGAGTTGACAGCTCACAGTTTGAAGCACCGGCAGGATATGGTCTGCCGGCCAATGATGGTCCATGTGCGACAAAGACGACTGCGGGGAAGACTCAACCCCCAGAATTTTGAAGGCATCGCATAACTGCCGAACCGGCTCCTCAACGGGGGTTGAACAGCCATTTGCCATCGAGGCATCGGACGTCCCTGACAGCGGAAGAACACAGGCGTAGGCGTTGAAGCTGAACACCAGCAGTAACACCACGATGGTCGCGGCGAGAAAAGAGCGGCAGTGACGGAAACACAATTGCATAGAATAAGTCTATCCCTCTGTCAACTTAACCGTCAACCGAATTTCTAATACGGAAGCTCCCGATCGTTGGATAAGAACAAATCCACCACTCTTCCGGTCTTCCGGCTGGACGTGAAGAAACCTGCTCCAGCGGCATGCCTATTCATCAGCCACCTTTCCTATCAGTCTGACTCATCTCGTCATTCTTACAACAAGTTGGCGCCTCTGAGCCTCTCTCACCGTCCATGCAGTCCTTATACGCCGCATAGGCCTTGAGAGCCCATTCCTCACCGGGGCAACCTTGCATCGTCATTGCGACTTCAAGGAATTCAACCAATTCTTCCCGGGTGATCCCCTGGTCGCAGGCCAGCCGTACGTAGGCTCGAATACAAGGTTCGCAACGAAGCGCGATTGAAATCGCCATGGCCGTGAGCAATTTGTACTTGGCGGCCACTGCCCCATCCCGATACGTCTGTTGCCGCATGCGCAACAGCCCTCCGGTGACCACGGGGCTCAACTTCCGCAGTTCGGCAAACAGGCCGTTCGCAGTATTCGTCTCCTGCATCATTACAGCGCCTCCTTCGAGTTCGTAGCCCGATATAGATGACCGTCGCTTACTTATCGAACACCTCTGCTTTGTATTTCGACAACAGATTGCCAGCCGCCTCGACAGCCCTGATCAGCGTCTCGACGTTCGTCTTCTGTGGATCAAACGTCACTAACGCGCGAGCGTCCGAATAATCGGGGGAAATGATCCACTTTGTTCCCGTGCTGAGTCCCACCTCGCTGACACCTGGCACCTTGGCCAGCGCGGCTTTGACATCCTTGGCGCACCCCCCGCAGGTCATCCCGTCGATCTGCAAAGTGACTGTCTGCCGACTCTGGCTTCCAGCGACAAGTTCCTGAAATCCGGTCAGGCTCAGGGCCACAATACCGATCACAATCAGCGTATGGACGCGTTTCCACATGGTCGTTTCCTCCTATCCATCGCCTCGCTTCCCTGATTGGGAGAAAGGCCAAACAGAAAATGATGCTAATACCTCACATCACTCGCCTTACCAAAATCATAGGCCCAACCAATAAGGCGCTAGGACCAACACCAGCGCCAACGACGCCATAATCCAAAGCCAGGTCCTGTTCCTAGCGTTCGGATTTCCTTCCGCACACCCTTCTCCTAGCGCGCATCGCATTGACTCCGACTTCCTATAAGCAAGATAAAAGCCGATGCTCAACAGGAGTATGGTCAGGCCGGTGAAGGCCGGTCGAAATGGCAAGAGGCCTTTCAGAAATTCAGCTGTACCGGCTGAAAATCCCGTGGCCCCGACTCCCACACCAAGCGCCGCAAAGACCAGGGGTCCAATGCAGCATACAGAAGCCAGCAACGCGGCACTCAATCCACTGATCGAGAATATCGTCACGGAGGTGCTCGGTGGTTTGGACTGGGAAGTAGGTTCCCGATACGAGCGCATGGCCATTACCTTCCCGATGCGGCTTCTTTATCCAACTTCTGGAGAATCGGACACTGATCGGTCGGCTGCCCTGCCTGACAGGTGCAGATCAAGCTTTGGAGCGCCCGCACAAGCCCACGTAAATCCCGCGCCTTCGCTTCCACCTGTCTGAGCTTGGCCTGCGCTTTCACCTGAATTGTCCCACACCGCGCGACTGAACTGACCCGGAGATTCAGCAAATCACTGACCTCACGAAGTGAAAACCCCAAGGCCTGCGCATTTTTAATGAAACGCAATTGCCTCAACGCATCGTCACCGTACACTCGGTATCCGGACACTTTACGGTCTGACGGCTGAAGCAAGTTGCGCCGTTCATAGTAACGAATAGTCTGCACGTTCACGCTCGCCATCTTGGCAAGCTGTCCGATCGTTAGTCCCGAAGCCATGACAACCCTCTTATCCAACGCTAAACCCTGTACCATGGTACCGAGTCAAGGGAACATACGAAAGGAACTTCTGAACCGAAGCGTCCGACGATGCGCTCTCAGAGCCATCGAATGATCCTGAACGCGCGTATCTCCCGTGATAAGGGAGCCATTGGAGGTTTTTTAGCATGTCATCCACTTCGAGATAACCGCATTCTTTTTCATTCCGCCATCGGCGGTCATGCGTGAGGTCTTTCGCACTACAAATTTGGTCTATGAGGTACCGGCACTTCTTTGGCTTTCCATCTTCGTTGGGTCCATGCTTCTCGAAGACGCTCTTCCCAGACATACAGCGTGGGAAGGACGAGAAGCGTGAGCGCCGTAGACGTCATCAGACCGCCGATCACCACGGTCGCGAGCGGACGTTGCACCTCTGCGCCGGCGGAGGTTGAGAGCGCCATGGGCACAAAGCCTAGACTTGCCACCAGCGCCGTCATTAAGACCGGCCGCATCCGAATGAGTGCCCCTTCATAGGCTGCATCTTCCGCCGAACGCCCTTGCTTGCGTAAATCCAAAATGTAGGACATCAACACGACACCATTAAGAACCGCCACGCCGAAAAGCGCGATGAACCCGACTCCGGCGGAGATCGAAAAGGGCATCCCACGAAGCACCAAGGCCAGAATGCCTCCGGTTGCCGCTAGCGGCACGTTGAGGTAGATGAGCAGCGCGGGCCTCCCGCTATTGAAGGTTGTGTACAAAAGCACAAAGATCAGAAACAGGGCGATCGGCACGACGATAGCCAGTCGAGCAGACGCCCGCTGCAGATTTTCAAATTCACCACCCCATTCAATCCAATATCCAGGCGGCAGGGTCACTTGGCTCTCCACCGCCTTCTGCGCTGCGCCGACAAATCCGGCGAGGTCTCGACCACGCACATTGGTTTCCACCGCCAGCCGCCGCTGGATATTTTCCCGGCTGATTTGCGCCAGGCCGGTTTCGGTACGAATATCAGCCAGTTGCCTGAGCGGAATGAGGCGACCCTGTGAATCACTGATGCGAATATCCAAAATGCGCTCGATATTCTTTCGGTCCTCGGGACTAAACCGCGCTTGCATGAAGAACCGGCGGTTGCCCTGGACCACTTGACCGACGATCCGTCCTCCCAACGCTGTGACGGTATCCAAAACCTGCTCCGCATTAATGCCATAGCGAGCAATCTTTTCCCGGTCAATGGCCACCACGTGGTACGGCATTCCGGCCACCTGCTCAGCCTTGGTGTCTGCTGCTCCGGGAACCTCTGAGACCACCCGGACAACCTGATCGCCAAGGCGGCGGAGGGTCTCCATATCTTCACCGAAAATAGTAATGGCGATATCGGACCGTACCCCCGCAATCATTTCCTGAACCCGCAGCTCAATCGGCTGGGAATAGCTGAAGGTGTTGCCGGGAACTGCCTTGGTCAGCGCCTGGTCGATCGCCTCAATCAAATCATCCTTCGTCCTGGCGACCGTCCATTCCGAATCAGGTTTCAGAATGAGATAGATATCGCTGACCTCCACACCCATCGGATCGGTGGCGATTTCGGCACGTCCAGTTCGCGATACAACCGTGACCACTTCGGGAAACTGCTTGAGAACCTGTTCAATGCGAGTAGTGGTTCTAATTGACTCCTCCAAGGAAACGCTCGGCAGCCGCCACGCTTGCAGAGCGATGGTGCCTTCATCGAGCGTCGGAATAAACTCCGCGCCAAGAAAGGCCGCGACACCGAGGCTCAGTGCAAACAGCGCGGCGGCGACGCCCCCGGCAATGACCGGATGCCGCATCGTCTTTGATAGGAGCGGGCGATACCCTCGTTTGGCTTGGCGAATGATCCAGGTCTCCTCCTCCTTCACGCCTTGGCGAAGGAATAGACTTGCCAGCACAGGCGTCAAGGTCAAGGTCAGCACGAGCGACCCAACGAGCGCAAAGATGACGGTCATGGCCATCGGACGAAACATCTTTCCTTCAATGCCTTGCAGAGTCAGGATCGGCAGGTAGACGATGATAATGATCCCGACCGCAAACATGATCGGACGGAGCACTTCTCGTCCTGCCTCGATGACCACCGTGCGCATCTGGTCTTCCGTCATGCGCCCGTCACTTCCGGCGGCATGCCGTCGTTCGGTCAGATGCCGGATAGTGTTTTCGATCATGACGACGGATGCATCAACGATTAGCCCGAAGTCGATCGCGCCGAGGCTCATCAGGTTACCGGAGATGCCGGCGGAAAGCATCCCAGTGAACGCCACCAGCATGGACAGTGGGATGGCGGCAGCGACGATAAGGCCAGCCCTGAAATTCCCTAGTAGAAGAAACAACACAGTCACCACGAGCAGTGCGCCCTCGGTTAAATTAGCGCTGACGGTTTTGATGGTCTTTCTGACTAAGTCGGTACGATCGTAATAGGGTTCGATGGTCACGCCGGGAGGCATGGTCTTCTCGATTTGCTGCAGCTTATTTTTCACCCGATCCACTACGACTCGTCCATTCTCGCCGATGAGCATCATCACGATGCCCGTGACCGCCTCCCCTTGGCCGTCGCGCGTGACCGCGCCTTGCCGGACCATTGGAGCGAACCGCGCCTTACCCAGATTGCGGATATAAATAGGCGTCCCGTCGTGTCCTGTCGCCACGATGATGTTGTCGATGTCCTCCAGGGTCTCCACAAGGCCTTCGCCCCGAATCAAATACTGTTCCTGCGCATGTTCGATATAGCCGCCGCCCGAGTTGCCATTGTTCTGTTCAAGCGCCCGGAAGACTTGGGCGATGGGAATCTTGTAGGAGACCAGCTTGGCGGCATCGAGTTGCACTTCATAGGTCTGTAACTCTCCGCCGTAGGTGTTGACTTCCACCACCCCAGGAACGGAACGGAGCTTGAACGCAATATCCCAATCTAGAATCGTGCGCAGCTCCATGAGGGAGTAGCCATCTCCCTTGACCTCGAATTGGTAAATCTCGCCCAATCCCGTGGAAATTGGCCCCAATTCGGGGTTGCCGAAACGTGGCCCGATCGCCTCGCGGGCGCGAGGCAGACGTTCCATCACCAGGCGCCGACAGAAATAGATGTCCATTCCCTCGTCAAAATAGATGGTTACCGCCGACAGTCCGAATCGGGAGACAGATCGGATCAAGGTGATACCCGGCAAGCCGGACATCGCGGTTTCGACAGGGAAGGTGATGAATTGCTCAACCTCGACCGGGGAGAGGCCCGGCGCATTAGTGAGGATCTGGACCTGGTTCGGTGTTACGTCCGGAACGGCATCGATTGGCAGCTGCCGCAAGGCATAGACACCGCTGACGACGATGAGCAGGGCAAACACGAGAATCTGAAAGCGGTTTGCCAGCGACAATTCGAGGACTCGATTTAGCATCGTAGGAGACCTCCGAGAAGCATCAATCGCTAGCCTCCCCCTATCTGTTCTTTCAGTAGGATAGATTTGAGATAGAAAGACCCGGTTGTGACGACCGTTTCACCCTCGTGCAGACCTGATTGGATCTCTCCGTACAGCGGCGATCGCCGTTCCACCGTCACCTGCCTCACCTCATACGTGCCTGGTTTCTTTTCCACAAACGCCACGGTCTGGTTATTCACCTGTTGCAGAGCGGCCAATGGCGCGACGAGCGCGTCAGAATCGCGGCCCGGTATGATGACCGCTGCTCTGGCAAACATGCCGGGTCGGAGGCGACGCTGCGGATTGGGAGTTTCGACCCGCGCATCGATCGTGCGGGTCGTGGGATTCAGGACCTCACTGAGATAGACGATGGTTCCCTTGAAGGTTTCACCCGGAAAGGCGTCCACCGTAATTTCTACCTCGGCCCCCTTTCGTACGGCCGCGAGGTTCTGTTCGTAGACATCAAGGATGATCCACACTGTAGAAAGGTCGGCAATCGTAAAAGCCTTATCTTTCGGAGTGATTAATTCTCCCAACGTGATCGTCCGCTCGATGACACTCCCGTTCAAGGAGGAGACCAAGGGGAAATAGGAGAGAGGTTGGCCTTTAGTACTCCAATCGATACCCTTGATGTCTTCCTCGGACAGGCCGATGAGGCGTAATGCTTCATGAGCGGCGCGAAAGGCGGCAAGGCTCTTTTCATAGCGCCCCTTGGCGTCTAAGAATTCCTTTTCCGAGGTAATCTGTTCTTTATACAATCCTTCTTCCCGAACATAATTCCGCTTATCGACCTCATGGTTCGTCTTCGCCTGAAGGAAATCGGATTTCTTTTGGCCCAGTTCGATGCTATCCATGAGGGCCAGGACATGTCCTGCCTTAACGTGTTGACCAAGCACTGCTTTCACATCGATGACCCGGCCCTCGATGCGAGGGCTCAGATGCGCCAGACGGTATTCGTTGGGTTTGATCGTAGCCGTGGCCGCGATTTCATCACGAAAGGGGCGGCGTTCAACCGGAGCGGTCTGGAACGTTTGACCTTCCTGCGCCTCAGGTGGAACTGTAAGTTGGTGTGGTTCACCTGTCTCACAACCAGGCTGGATTCTCTCTTGCTCAGTCGTTGCTTTCCGCGCCGGCTGTTCCACTCGACTGTCATTGCAGCCCAGGGCAAGGGAAACAAGCAGACCTCCCAAAAGAATACCGGCATTCGCACTGATGCGAGACTGTTTAGTGCGCCAGCTCATCGAAGCTCCCCTGTCCAGCGTTCCAACCGCGCCATCTCGACGGAGAAACTCGCCTGTGCTTGTGCATACTCCAGCAACATTTGTCGATGCACTCGTTGGGCGTCAATGAATTCGAGAAGGCTCGCCGCGCCCTGCTGAAAACTTATCCTCGCGATCCTCAACGTTTCTTCCGCCTGTTTTAATAACCCTTTCTCATACACTCCGATCCGGTCCTGGGCGGCGTGGGCTTCCTCCACAGATTCGGTAATTGCTGCCACTAGTTCGTTTTGTAATCTCGCATGTTCTGCTTCAGCGCGCTGCTTTGCCGACAAGGCCCCTGTGATTTCTCCCTGCCGCCGATACCAGAGCGGTATGGGGACACTCAATCGAGCCAGATAGGCCGTCTCGGCCGCTTCCTGTTGAAAGATGCCGGAGATGGTGACAAAGGGAATCAGCGATTGGCGTTCCTGCATAACGCTGTGCTCCGCTCGTTCAATCTCTTTTAGGATACGACGGACAGTCGGGTGCTGTGTTGTAGCGCTTGCAACCAAGCCATCAGGGTTAAGTTCTAGCGGGGGTGAGACAAAGTTGCCCTGAACAGCGAAATTCTTACCGAGCAAGCCGCCGGTCAGTGCATTGAGTCGAGAGCGTCCGACGACCACGGCGTGTCGTGCATGATTTAGATCGTTGCTTACCTTTTGAACTTCCACGTTTGCTTTCAGGGCTTCAAATGGCCTCGCCTGCCCAGCATCCACCCTGGCTTTGACGCCGCGCTGGAACTCCTGCACGCTGGCGAGAGCTTCCATTATTAGTTCTTCATTGCGCTGGGCGAGAAGGAGTTGGTAGAAGGCGATCTTTACCTCAGCAAGCAGATTCAAACGACTTGCATCAACAGCCGCCTGGGACCCGGCGAGCGCGGCTTCTGCCGCCCGCTGACGGGCTTGACGCATAGCTGGCCACTCCACCGGTTGACTCACTGCCACTCCACGCTCGAAAAAATTGCTATCGCGGACACCCTCTCGCGTTCTGCCCGGTCCCAATGTTCCGGTAATCGATGGATTGGGATAAGCCGCTGCAGTCGCTTGAGCACCTCTTCCTTGATCGATGAGAGTGGCCGCTTCCTGCAAACCGGGATTGTGTTTCAGCGCCATATCGGTCATTTCCTCTAATCGATAGGACCGACTCTCCTGTACCTGCGCCAGGACCACTGTGCCGGTGAGAAGTGCCGGCAAGAGGACTCCGGCCAAAAGTAGAGTTCGCGGCGGCAGATGTACCATGACAACTCCTCCTTACTTGTAAGAGGGACAGTTACTTGCGCATCACCCAACCGATAAGCGGCGGTAACCAACAGAGATTCGCAACAATTGTCTCGACGGCCGTTAAGGTCTGTGTCGTGGGACTGAACCCCAGCAGCCTCGCGGTTAGCAGGCTAATAGGGACCACGAGAATAATTGCTGCACTGCTCAGCATGACGGGATGTCTGACGTATTCGCTCAGGGCTCTTCCCCAGGCCCCTGTTTTCTTTCGAAGGAAGATGACTCCGGCGACATTCGCCCCAAATTGGTCGCTCAACGCGTAAAAAAACGGGATGTAAAATCCTTCCACTCCGTAGACATTAATTCCGACCATTCGGCTTCCCCAATCGATGACCCACGGAAGTACCATCCCAGACAACTTTCCCCATCCGTACGCTTCGGCCATTGACCCGATTGAACCTCGAATGCGTTGCCGGATGGCATAGATGCCTTCAAGCAGGCTTTCTCCTTCTCCGGAAAGCGTGCGAACGAGCCATTGACCGAGGGCGCTTTGGTGGAATCCAAAATGATCGAGCACTGCGCCGGTAATGAGTCCCCCTGCAAATCCTGCCCCGGTATACTTGAGCAGCTCACCGAATTCTTCCTGCTCATCACATGAGTGACACTGCGACTCGTGGTCAACCATCCTTACTCCAACTTATTATTTCGACCAATGGCTTGCTCAGTGCATGCGTCGATTGACGGATTAAGAAATACACTCTTTCTATGCCCTTGAGCCTGCCGAAACCAAACATCGTAAAACCAGGAATCAGGATAGGTCGCGGTCCGGAACTCCTCGTATTAACAATATGGCCGCAATAATGACGTAGGCTGCAACCGGAATAGTCCACAGGATCTTCGTGCTATCAAATTCTGTGGAGTCGAACCCCAGCAACAGCCATATCGGCTCAGCGAGAGGGATAAAGATCACCAACATCACAAATCCCACCCAATTGGACCCACGCATTCCCATCATGAGATTAACCCCTTCAGTTCGCCTCTCTCTCGTCTTGAGCCAGAGTTCCTGCACGGAACGCTTTGTCTACCTGAAAGATGAGACAATCGCTGTGCCGCAGCCTGAGAGCAATACACTCAATACGGATAGAGAGACGCCACAAGCTAAATGATCGTATAGGGCATGAAGCTTGCGCATAGCCCGCATGGCGGACAATGCCAGCCTCGATCGCACTATGTGCAACGACTCTGGTGATGCGTTAGACGCTGAGGGGAGGATGGAAGAGGGACACGACGAAGGTTGGCACGTATAGCGTGAGACTGGATCCTACATCATCTGTGTGAGGAGACAGGTTCTCAGGAACAGCAAGGAATACGGACTGGAATATAAAATGACAAGGACATCCATGATCCGATACGTTCTCCCCAGTAGCCGGAGAACCGCCAACTATTTCAGCTTGTGCTGAGTGTATCGCAACTTGCCACTCGTTAAGACACGTGAGGCCCGTGAGTTGGACTCCAAGGAGGAGAACCAGCCCGATGAGCAACAGATTTGAGTATCTGACCTCTAACATAACCTTCGATTTCGAGATGCTCCGCTCCATGGGGTAGTTGCACGATTAGATGATGATTGAGGCTACCATAGTAGCTCTGCTACCTGCAATTGATGAAGATTATAATTCCATCTTCCGCAACCGCAATGCGTTCAAGATGACGGAAACGGAACTGAAGGTCATCGCCGCGCTGGCGATCATCGGGCTCAAGAGGACTCCGACGAACGGATAGAGAATACCGGCGGCAATGGGAACCCCGAGTGTGTTGTAGGCGAAGGCGAAGAACAGATTCTGCCGGATGTTCCGCATGGTCGCGTGGCTCAGACGACGCGCCCGCACAATGGCCCGGAGATCGCCCTTGACCAGCGTGACGCCCGCACTTTCCATCGCCACATCCGCTCCTGTCCCCATCGCGATCCCCACCTGCGCCTGCGCCAGGGCCGGTGCATCGTTGATCCCGTCTCCCGCCATGGCGACGATATACCCTTCTGATTGGAACCGCTTAATAACCGCCATCTTTTGCTCAGGCAAGACGTCGGCCTGAACTTCGTCGATTTGGAGTCGGCGTGCCACCGCCTCAGCAGTTGTCCGGTTGTCGCCGGTGAGCATCACCAGCCGCAGACCTTCACGGTGTAACAGATCGATGGCCTCCGGGGTGGATGACTTGACGGGATCGGCCACCCCCAACAACCCTGCCGGCTTGCCGTCGATCGCCGCGAACATCACGGTCTGCCCCTCATGCCTCAAGGGGTCGGCCTGAACCAACAACGCCGAAGTCTCGACGCGCAGTTCGTCGAGAAACAACCGAGTACCCACGGCCACCACCCGACCTTCAACCGTGCCTGTGACTCCCTTCCCTGTGACCGACCGAAAAGCCTGGGCCTTGGAGAGGACGAGGTTCTTCTCTCGGGCACCAGACACAATGGCCGCCGCCAAGGGATGCTCGCTGTTTTGTTCGAGACTCCCGGCAAGCCGAAGCAGGTCGGCTCCGCTGAAGTCCGGCAAGGGAACTACCGTCATCAAGCGGGGTTTGCCTTCCGTAAGTGTGCCGGTTTTGTCCACAACGAGAATGTCCACCTTAGCCAAGGTCTCGAGGGCCTCGGCATTGCGGATGAGTACCCCCGCCGTCGCACCGCGGCCGGTCCCAACCATGATCGACATGGGAGTCGCAAGCCCCAGCGCACAGGGGCACGCAATGATCAACACCGCAACCGCGTTGAGCAAGGCATAGGCCATCCGAGGTTCCGGGCCGTACAGCGCCCAGATCACAAAAGTGAGCGCGGCGACAAAAATGACGATCGGGACAAAATACGAGGCGACGATGTCGGCCATTTGTTGAATCGGCGCCCGGGTGCGTTGCGCCTCACTGACCATCCGCACGATTTGTGCCAACAATGTTTCCCGGCCGACTCGCTCGGTGCGCATCACGAAACTGCCTGTTCCGTTGACGGTCGCTCCCACTACCTTCTGGCCCGGCTGCTTCTCCACCGGGATCGACTCGCCGGTCACCATCGATTCATCGACGGCGCTCGCCCCTTCCAATACAAGACCATCAACGGGAATTTTCTCTCCCGGTCGCACACGCAACCGATCGCCCACCTGAACCTGCTCCAGCGGAATATCTTCTTCACGGACGTCGCTTCGGACAATGCGGGCCGTTTTCGGGGCAAGCCCTAACAACGCCTTGAGCGCAC
>MSXM01000071.1:0-143 GCA_002083565.1 Nitrospira sp. ST-bin4
CTGCACTCATCAGTTCCGGATAACCCAGCACTCACAATTCAAAACTCAACAGTGTCGCTGCTCACCGCTTCCCCGCTTCTTGACTCTTTTTCCGTCGCTTTGTTAGACTCCTCAATCCAATTCTAAGTTATTGATACTTCCAT
>MSXM01000071.1:234-547 GCA_002083565.1 Nitrospira sp. ST-bin4
TTTCAATCGAGGGCATCCAGGGAGAATGGGGCGCCGGGGATTCAATTGCCGAGGAAGAGGAACTTCCTCCGTCGCCGCAGAATGTGCAGGCGAAACCCGGCAATGGACGAATCACCATTACATGGGATCCGGTTCCGGAGGCCATGTACTACAACCTGTACTTCCAGACGACCAAGGGCGTACAGATCAAGTTCTCCGAATTGACCCGTCCGATTGCCGGCGCGGACGATTTCAAAAGCATCATCGGCGTAAAAAAAGACAAAGCCACTTGCCTGGAAGGCTCGACCAGTCCGTTCGTTCATGACGATCTGGC
>MSXM01000071.1:600-23931 GCA_002083565.1 Nitrospira sp. ST-bin4
CGCAGGAAGTCATGGCGATTCCTTCCCCCTATCTGTTGACCATGAGCATTGGCCAGGAAGGGGCGGGTGACGGCGAGTTCAGTTCTCCGACCGGCATTGCACTCGACACAGACGGCAACATCTACGTAGCCGATACCGATAACCACTCAATCCAAAAATTCGATAAGGCCGGCAAGTTTCTGGCGCGCTGGGGCAGTGAGCCCAGTTCGCAGGAGGGGCAGTTCTACTATCCGCGCGGACTGGCAGTGGGACCGGATAGTGTCATGTATGTGGCCGACAGCGGCAATAATCGTGTGCAGAAGTTCGACCTGGAAGGGAATGCCCAGAAAGCCTGGGGGAAGTTCGGGTTCGCCTGGCGCGGGGCCGAAATGGGCAAGTTCGATGTGCCGTGGGGACTCGCGACCGATCAGGACGGTAACGTGTATGTGTCCGATACCAGCAATGCCCGCATTCAGAAGTTTCAATCAGACGGACAGCCGCTCTTGAAGTGGGGACGGGACGGGAGCTTCGACGGCGCGTTCTTTTTCCCGCGCGGCGTGACGGTCGATTTCGTGGGCAACATCTATGTGGCCGATGAGAGCAATAACCGCGTTCAGAAATTCGACCAGCGCGGAAGCTTCTTGACGAAATGGGGGCGCGAAGGCAAGGGACCGGGACAGTTCAAATCGCCTTGGGGCATTGCCTGTGACGCGCTGGGCAATGTGTATGTGGTGGACAGCGGCAACCACCGGATTCAGAAATTCGACGGCAATGGCACCTTTCTCTGCTCATTCGGCAATCGCGGTAAGACGGAAGGGCAGTTGAATTTTCCCTACGGCATTGCCGTGGACAAGGAAGGCTGTGTGTTCGTCGTCGATAGCGGGAATAACCGGGTGCTCAAGTATACGCCGACGGAAGAGGAAATGGCCCGCGGCAAGCAAGAAACGACGCAGGCCGTTGAGCCGGGGGCAGTTCAACCGCCGCGCAGTGTGGCCGTGAAGGCGGGCGATACGGAAATCTTCTTGAGTTGGCTGGAAGTGCCGGGTGCGATCGCCTACAACGTGTATTTCAGCACGGCTCCGCACGTGACCACTCAGGGTGCCACCAAGATAGAAGGCGTGAGTAACCCCTACATCCACACGGGCCTGACCAACGATACCCCGTACTTTTACGCCGTCACGGCAGTGTTCGAGGATGAGGTCGAAAGCGGGCTGTCCGAAGAAGTCACCGCGATGCCGGTGCTGATCGATATTACCGCTCCGCAAAATCCCTATGCGGTGATCAACCACGGCGCATTCATGACGAATTCGCCGGAGGTGATGGTCACGATTTCCGCCACAGACGTCGATACCGGCGTGGGCGCCTATTTCGTGTCGGAAAGTCCGTTGACGCCGATGGCGGGCACGCCCGGATGGGTCGACGTGACCCCGGCGTTGAAGTTCGGCGCGACGATTCCGTTCATCCTGTCTCCGGCCGACGGGCAAAAGACGATTTATGTCTGGTTCAAAGATGTCGGCAACAACGTGTCCACGCCGGCCGGCGCAACGATTTTAGTCAACACGTCGGGCTATCTCTGTGTGTCGAAGTGGGGCAAGCCGGGCCGAGGCGCGTCGTTGCTGCACGGCGGCGAATTCATGGCGCCGATGTATGGCCTCTGCATCGATCAGCAGGGATCGCTGTTCGTGGCCGACAACGGCAACAATCGCATCCAGAAATTCGACAACGCGGGCAACTTCATTATTCTGTGGGGCAACTTCGGATCGGCGAACGCCAACTTCCATAACCCGACCGGCGTGGCCTGCGACGGCAAGGGCGATGTGTGGGTCGTGGACACGAATAACCACCGGGTTCAGAAGTTCGATGGAAAGTTGGGCGGATACCTGATGAAATTCGGTTCGCGCGGCAACGGCGAAGGCCAATTCAACGCGCCCTGGGGCATTGCGGTGGATCGGGTGCGCGGATTCGTCTATGTCGTCGATAGCGCGAATTTTCGTGTGCAGAAGTTCGATATGATGGGCGAGTTCATCATGGCGTGGGGCAGCTTCGGCACGGGCGACGGCCAGTTCTATTTTCCGCGCGGCGTTGCCGTCGATCAAAGTGATGGAGCCGTCTACATTGTCGACATGGGGAATCACCGTATCCAAAAGTTCGACACCAGCACCAATGTGCTGCCACAGTTGCTGGCCAAATGGGGCGGCAGTCCGGAAGCCGGCCATGCCAGCAGTCCGCTCGCACGGGAAGCCGGCCAGCTGCGGTCGCCGTGGGGTATTGCAGTGGATGGGGCGGGGGATGTGTTTGTCACCGATACCGGGAACCATCGGGTTGAGAAGTTTGATCGCGAAGGGAACTTCATCACGCAATGGGGTGGCTTCGGCAACGGCGACGGCCAGTTCAACTTTCCCTACGGCATTGCCGTGGATGCGAAAGGCAGCGTGTTCGTCGTCGACAGCGGGAATACCCGTGTGCAGCAGTTTATGTCGGCCGAAGAGGGCAGCGAGCGGCTGCAGGATGAGGCCGAGGGAGATCTGAGCAGGGGAGCTGAAAGTCTCAAGTCGTAAGGCCTTCAATCGCGTCGATCGCCGGCATCCGGACGTTCGGACATTTCGGAGGAGCTATCATGTTGGATAAAGAACCGCGACAGGGGTTGACCTACGACGACGTCGTGCTGGTGCCCGCCATCTCGCGGGTGCTGCCGAGCGACGTCGATCCCGGCACATTTGTCTCGCGCAATATCCGCATCAATATTCCGATGGTCAGCGCGGCGATGGATACCGTGACTGAGGCGCGGCTGGCCATCGCGATGGCGCGCGAAGGCGGGATCGGCATCGTCCATCGTGTGTTGGCCCCGGCCGATCAGGCGACAGAGGTCGATAAGGTCAAGAAGTCCGAAAGCGGCATGATCCTCGATCCGGTCACAATTTCACCGGACCAAACGATCCGCGACGCGCACAATTTGATGGCCAAGTACCGGATCTCCGGCATTCCTGTGACCAAGGGACGCAAGCTCGTCGGGATTCTCACCAACCGCGACCTGCGATTCGAAGGCCGGATGGATCTCAAAGTCTCTCAGGTGATGAAGCGGGATAAATTGATCACGGCGCCTGAAGGCACCAGCCTTGAGAAGGCGCGGGACATTCTTCACGAGCACCGGATAGAAAAGCTGCCGGTCGTGAACAAACAGTTCGAACTCAAAGGCCTGATTACGATCAAGGATATCGAAAAGCGCATCAAGTATCCCAATGCCTGCAAGGATGGGCACGGCCGTTTGCGGGTGGGAGCGGCAGTGGGAGTCGGGCCAGAGACCGAGGAGCGTGTGCATCTGCTCAAGAAGGCCGGGGTAGACCTGGTCGTCGTCGACACCGCCCACGGCCATTCGCAGGCCGTGTTGGATACCGTGAAGATGATCAAGAAATTGTATCCGGATCTGGAGCTGATCGCGGGGAATATCGGAACGGCTGAAGCAGCCAAGGATCTTCTGAAGATGGGCGCCGATGCGGTGAAGGTAGGGGTCGGGCCCGGATCGATTTGCACGACACGGATCGTCTCCGGTGCCGGCATGCCGCAGCTGACGGCCATTGCCGATTGTGCCAAAGCGTTGAGCGGCAGCGGAGTGCCGATCATCGCCGACGGCGGCATCAAGTTCTCCGGCGACATCACCAAAGCGCTCGCGGCAGGGGCTTCGTCCGTCATGCTCGGCGGTCTCTTGGCCGGCACAGAGGAATCGCCAGGAGAAACTGTGCTGTATCAAGCCAGAACCTATAAGGTCTATCGCGGCATGGGCTCGATCGGCGCGATGGAGCGAGGGGGCGGGGATCGGTATGGACAGGGCGGACGCCCGGCGCAGAAGCTGGTCCCTGAAGGAATCGAAGGACGGGTGCCCTATAAAGGACCGCTGGCTGCCGTGGTGTACCAATTGGTCGGCGGCGTCAAATCAGGGATGGGGTATTGCGGGTGCAAGACGATTGCGGATTTGCAACAGAACGCGACGTTCATTCGTCAAACAGTCGCCGGCCTCCGCGAGAGCCACGTGCATGACGTGATTATCACCAAGGAAGCGCCGAATTACCGGATGGATTGGGAGTGATGTTCCCTGAGGGGTTAGACATCAGGCGTTAGGCGAGTAACGCTTAATTCCAAACCATGACCCTCCACTCACCTCACCCCTTACCCCTTACGCCTCACGGACTTTGATGGAACTTTGGCACAATAGAATTCTCGTCCTCGACTTTGGGTCGCAGTACACTCAATTAATCGCGCGCCGCATCCGCGAGGCGCAGGTCTATTCACAGATCCTCCCCTGCACGGCTTCGCTGGCCACGATCCTGGCCTATCGTCCGCAAGGCATCGTCCTGTCCGGGGGGCCTTCCAGCGTCTACGAGAGAAAAGCGCCGACTGTCGCGAAAGAATTGTTCGATCAGGGGATTCCGATCCTCGGCATCTGTTATGGCATGCAGCTGGTCACGCATCTGTCCGGCGGCGACGTTGCCAAGTCGAAACACCGGGAGTATGGCCGGGCGGATTTGACGATCGACGATTCCGGCGATCTGTTCAAGGGGATCGGGCAGGGCGGCTCGACGACCGTGTGGATGTCACACGGCGATCGCATCGAACGGATGCCGCCGGGATTCCGATCCATCGCGCATACGGGCAATTCTCCGATTGCGGCGATGAAGCGGGACGACCGGAAGCGCCGCATCTATTGCCTGCAGTTCCATCCTGAAGTCGCCCATACGCCGGAAGGCGCGACCATCCTTCGCAACTTCGTCTATGAGATCTGCGGCTGCAAGCCGACCTGGACGATGCAGTCGTATGTCGAGACGGCGGTGAAGCAGATTCGCGAACAGGTCGGTTCAGCGCGCGTCATCTGCGCCTTGAGCGGCGGAGTCGATTCCTCGGTGGCGGCGGCGCTCACGCAGCGCGCGATCGGCGATCAGCTCACCTGCATCTTCGTCGATAACGGGGTGTTGCGGTCCGGCGAGCGCGATCAAGTGCAGAAAACGTTTGCGTCGCAGCTGCATCTGAATCTTCGCGTGCTCGACGGCACGAAAGCGTTTCTGGCCGGATTGAAGAACGTGACGGACCCTGAGCGGAAGCGGAAGATCATCGGCCGGCAGTTCATCAAGCACTTCGAAGCGGAGTCCAAGAAACTAAAGGGCGCGTCCTATCTGGTCCAAGGAACGCTGTATCCGGATGTGATCGAAAGCGTCAGCTTCAAAGGCCCTTCGGCCACGATCAAAACGCACCATAATGTCGGCGGCTTGCCGGCGCGGATGAAACTGAAACTCATCGAGCCGTTGCGGGAATTGTTCAAGGACGAAGTGCGCGTCTTGGGCAAGGAATTGGGTCTGCCGGACGAGATTGTTTGGCGCCAGCCGTTTCCAGGCCCGGGCCTCGCCATTCGGGTGCTGGGGTCGGTCACCCCGGAGCGATTGGCGATCTTGCGGGCCGCAGAAACGATCGTGGACCAGGAGATCAGAGGGGCGGGACTGTATCGGGAAATTTGGCAATTCTTTGCCGTCCTCCTGCCGATTCGCACCGTCGGTGTGATGGGCGATCAACGGACATATGAAAACGTCGTGGCGATTCGCGCGGTGACCAGCGTCGACGGGATGACGGCCGACTGGGCCAGGATTCCGAATGACGTCCTTGGGCGCATGTCGAATCGGATTATCAACGAGGTGAAGGGCGTCAACCGGGTCGTGTACGACATCAGCTCCAAGCCGCCGAGCACGATAGAATGGGAATAATGGACGTGAGGGGTAAGGGGTGAGGGGTTAAGCGTGAATCGAAAGAGGAAGACCGGTCTTCCCCTGCGCTTCACACCTGACGCCGTACGCCTGACAAATTATGGAAATCAGACTTCAAAAACTTATTGCCGGTTCCGGCCTCGCGTCGCGCCGAAAGGCAGAGACACTGATTGCCGCCGGGCGGGTGACGGTTAACGGCAAGGTGGTGACGGAACTCGGGACGAAGGTCGACCCCGAGCGTGATCATGTCAAGGTCGACGGCAAACATTTGAGCCACGCGCAGCCGTTTGTCTATTTGATGCTGAATAAGCCGAAGCATGTCATGTCCACATTGGATGATCCGGGCGGCAGGCCGACCGTGAAAGATTTTATTCGGGGAGTCTCGGTCCGGGTGTTTCCGGTCGGGCGGCTGGACTTCGAGAGCGAAGGCTTGATGTTGTTGACGAACAACGGAGATTTGGGGCAAGCGCTGCTGCATCCCCGCTACCATGTGCCCAAGACCTATTTGATCAAGGTTAAGCGCGTGTTGACGGATGAGGAGATCAGGCAATTGGAAGGCGGCGTGAAGCTCGAGGACGGCATGACCGGCCCGGCGCAGGTGAAGAAAATCAAAAAAGCCGAGCAGAATTCCTGGCTGGAGGTCACGATTCGCGAGGGGCGGAAACATCAAGTGCGGCGGATGTTGGAGTCGGTCGGCCATCCGGTCATTCGTTTAACGAGAGTGAAGATGGGACCGTTGTCGCTGGGGCGGCTGGAGTCGGGAGAGTTTCGATTTTTGACCGACCGGGAAGCCAATGCGTTGCGGGAGTCGGTCGGAGAGCGCGTTGCCGCGATTGAGCGGGGCGAAGAGCCGGCGACGAAGCCGAAGCGTCCGATCAGACGTCAAGGCTGGGCCAGACCGAAGAAAGCGAAAGTGGCGTGACCATGAAACTACGGACTCACAAATGCGGTGAATTGACCAAGCAGCAAGTGGGACAATCGGTTGTGTTGAACGGGTGGGTGCAGCGGCGGCGCGACCATGGGACGGTGATGTTCATCGATTTGCGGGACCGAACGGGCCTGACCCAAGTGGTATTCAACTCAGAACGGAATGTGTCCGTACACAAGGCTGCGCATACGTTACGGAGCGAATGCGTGGTGTCGATTTCAGGCCAGGTCATGGCCCGTCCGGATGAATCCAAGAATCCAAATTTACCCACCGGCGAGATTGAAGTGTTTGTGGACGATGTCGAGATCTTGAACGAAGCCAAAACGCCGCCGTTTCTCATTGAGGACGATGCGGAAGTCACCGAGTCCATTCGTCTGAAGTACCGCTATCTTGATCTGCGCCGGCCAAGAATGCAGAAATTGTTGGGCATGCGGCATGCCATTGCCCAAGCGGCCAGAGGCTTTCTGCATTCGGAGGGGTTTCTGGAGGTTGAGACGCCGGTGTTGACGAAGAGCACGCCCGAAGGCGCCCGGGATTACCTGGTCCCCAGCCGGGTGAACGCCGGGCAGTTTTTTGCGCTGCCGCAATCGCCCCAGCTGTTCAAGCAGGTCTTAATGGTGAGCGGCGTCGATCGGTACTACCAGATTGCCCGCTGCTTCCGTGACGAAGATCTCCGGAACGATCGTCAACCGGAATTTACGCAGATCGATCTTGAGCTGTCGTTCGTCGATCGTGAGCAGGTCATGGCGATGATGGAGCGGATGATCGTCACCATATTCCGCGACGCCGGAGGTGTGCAATTGCCGACGCCCTTTCCGCGTATGACCTATGCGGAGGCGATGGGGCGATACGGGTCGGACAAGCCCGATCTGCGCTTCGACCTGCCGCTTCATGACGTGACGGCGTTCGCTGCTGCGAGCGAGTTCAAGGTATTCAAGGATGCCGCGACCAAGGGCGGGATCGTCAAGGCGTTGATCGTCAAAGGCGGGGCCGCAACGCCACGGAGCCGCATCGACGCGCTGGGAGAAACAGCCAAGAGCTTCGGCGCCAAGGGGCTTGCGTGGCTCAAAATCACCGCTGACGGGCAGCTCGAATCGGTGATCGCCAAGTTTCTCGATGCCAAGGCCTTTGCGGCGGCGTTGCCTGACGCCCAGCCCGGTGACCTGGTTCTCTTCGGGGCGGATAAACCGGCTATTGTGCACGATGTACTGGGGCGTATTCGTCTGTTATTAGGCGAAGAGTTGAACTTGATTGATAAGAACGCCTGGAAGCCCCTCTGGGTGACCGAATTCCCCTTGCTGGACTATTCGCCGGAGGAGAAGCGGTATGTGTTCATGCACAATCCCTTTGCGGCGCCGATGGACGAAGATCTGAAGTTTCTGGACGCGGAGCCGCTCAAGGTCAGGGCCAAAGCCTACGACATGGTGCTGAATGGCAGCGAAATCGGCGGGGGCAGCATTCGCAATCATCGCAGCGAAATCCAACTCAAGATCCTTGATTTGCTCGGCATTAATAAAGAACAGGCCCAGGCCAAGTTCGGATTCTTGCTCGAAGCGTTGGACTACGGCGCGCCGCCGCATGGCGGCATCGCGTTCGGTCTCGACCGGCTGATCATGTTGCTGGGCGGAGCCGATTCGATCCGCGACGTGATCGCGTTTCCCAAGACGCAGCGCGCGCAATGCCCGCTGACCGATGCGCCGTCGACCGTCGGCGCCGAGCAGCTGAAAGAGCTACGCATCAAGCTGGATCTGGTCGAGTAGGGAGTCTTCGTCCTCATGGCCGGCAATACGTTCGGCAGAATCTTTACCGTCACATCCTTCGGCGAGAGCCACGGGCCGGCGATCGGCTGCGTGGTCGATGGCTGCCCGCCGGGTCTTTCACTGTCGTCTGATGACATCCAGAAAGATCTCGACCGGCGCAAGCCCGGCACGTCGCGTCATGTGACTCAGCGGCAGGAGTCGGATACCGTTGAAATTCTTTCCGGGGTGTTCGAGGGGAAAACGACCGGCACGCCGATCGCGCTATTGATCCGCAATGAAGACCAGCGCAGCCGCGACTATGGAAATCTGATCGACACCTTTCGTCCGGGCCACGCCGACTACACGTACTGGCAGAAGTACGGCATCCGTGACCATCGAGGGGGAGGACGATCGTCCGCGCGAGAAACGGCCGTCCGCGTCGCCGCTGCGGCGATTGCCAGGAAGTGGCTTGCGGAGAAGCACGGCGTCGTCATCCGCGGCTATTTGAGCCGGCTTGGGCCGATCGACGTGCCGTTCCAGAGCTGGGACGCTGTCAGGTCGAATCCCTTCTTCGCCGCCAACACGGAGTTGATCGCGAACCTCGAATCATTCATGGACGATCTGCGCAAGGCCGGTGATTCCGTCGGGGCCAAAATCACCACGATTGCTGAACAGGTGCCGGTCGGCTGGGGCGCACCGGTCTATGCCAAGCTGGATTCGGATTTGGCTGCTGCGATGATGAGCATCAATGCGGTGAAGGCGGTCGAGATCGGCTCAGGATTCGCGTCGGTTGCCCAGCGAGGGTCAGAACATGGCGATGAACTGACTCCAGATGGCTTTCTCACCAACCACGCCGGCGGGATTCTCGGGGGCATCTCGACGGGCCAAGACATCGTCGTGACGATCGGCATCAAGCCGACATCGAGCATCCGCATCCCGCGCAAGTCGATCGACAAACAGGGTAATCCGGTCATGGTTGAAACAAACGGCCGCCACGATCCCTGCGTCGGCATTCGCGCGACACCGATCGCCGAAGCCATGATGGCGCTGGTCCTCATGGACCATGCGCTTCTCAATCGTGCCCAAAATGCGGATGTGATAACGAAGACTCCGAAAATTCCCGGCTCGGTCAAACGGGCTGTTGCATCTGGCGCGAAGAAACCTGCCTCGAAGCTCAATCCTGATCCAGCCGAAGCCTAACTCGGGCTCATGGGTCGATCTTCTGCTTCAATGAATCAGACGAAAGGCCGCATGATCGATATCTACACAGACGGTGCCTGCAGCGGAAATCCCGGGCCTGGTGGCTGGGGTGTATTGCTTCGGGATGGCGATGTTGAGACAGAACTCTGTGGTGGAGAACCGGCGACGACGAACAACCGGATGGAATTACTCGCGGTCATTGAGGCGTTGCAGTCGCTTACGGAACCGGTGACGGCACGGGTCTATACCGATTCGCAGTATGTGCAAAAAGGCATCAGCGAATGGATTCACAGTTGGAAGCAGCGAGGCTGGAAAACTGCCGGGAAAGAATCGGTGAAAAACGAGGACCTCTGGCGTCGCCTCGATACACTGGCTTCGGGACACAAGCTTGAATGGCACTGGGTGAGAGGGCATAACGGCCATCCGGAGAATGAACGTGTGGATGTATTGGCTCGTGCCGGTCTCGAACAATCGCGCAGCGCCGGCAAGAAAGTCGGTGGTCTAGTTGTTGCTCCTGCGCCGGTCACGCCTCCTGTCAAAGAGAGGAGCGCGACAGCTCTCTCTCGCTCCATCCTTAATATCCAGCATGCGACGGTCTATCGGGGCGACACCTGCGTGTTCTCAGATTTCTCTTTTTCGCTGCAAGAGGGGGAGCATGCGGCGATTGTTGGTCCAAACGGAGCCGGCAAATCGACCCTGCTCAAGCTCTTAGCCGGCGGTGTCCATCCGCTTCCGTTGGATGAGACCAGGATCAGCCTCTTCGGCGAGGAAGGCGGGAATGTCTGGGATGTACGAAAGCGGATCGGCATTGTGTCTCACGATCTTCAGCGGGACTATCTCATCTGTGCCGAGGGATTGAACGTCATTCTGTCCGGGTATTACGCGAGCAACGACACGTATGGCTATCAGGAGTTTACTGAGGCGCAGGTTGCACGGGCACAGGAGGTGATGAAGGAGTTGGGCATCGAATCGCTGGCAGGCCGCCGCTTTGGCCATCTCTCAACCGGAGAGCAGCGGAGGTTTTTGCTGGGGCGGGCGCTTGTTCACGACCCGCTGATGCTTGTGTTGGATGAACCGACGAGTGGTCTCGACGTGAAAGCCTGCTTTCAGTACCTCGATCTGTTGCGGGCTCAGATCAGCAAAGGGAAAACAGTTCTACTGGTGACGCATCATCTGCATGAAATCCCGCCGGAGATTGAGCGGGTGGCGTTGCTCAAGGAAGGGAAAATCGTCGCCGACGGACGAAAGGCTGATCTGCTGATCAATCAACGAATCAGCAACCTTTTCGATTGCCCTGTTTCATTGGCTCAAGCCAACGGCTGGTATCAAGCTTTGCCTGGATGACGGCTTGCCGTGTGAACGTTTCCAGCCTCTTACTTCTTCCGAAATCCGAACAGCATCCCGCCGGCTCCGGCGCCGGCTGACGGCAGATAGCCGGTCAGCACTGCTGTGAAGCCTTCGGCATTGCCTCGAACCCAATCAAACGTGCGGGAGAGATCCGTTTCGATCAAGGCCCAATCCAGATGAATCCAGCCGGTGGTGTTCAGGATTGCGATGAGCGCGGCCAATGATGCGGTGATGACCAGCGCGATCATCAGGGTTTTTCTGAGGGCCCAGCCGATCAAGAAGCCTCCGACAAAGCTGGCTCCGCCTCTGGCCATGGCCGGCGACATCATGTCATTGAGCCAGGCGCCGAGTCCTGCAACGGTCGTTGCGCCGGCGGCGAGGAAAGATTTGGCGGCCCAGGGAGGATCGGCCAGGATTGCGGCTAGTGCTTTGGTAAAGAGGCCGCTTTGCGGTTCGCTCGCGACGTCGCTCATAACCGGCCTGCTTCAAACGTGTTACAGGTGGATGGGTCCCCGGATTCAAGGCCGCGCTTGAGCCAGGTCATTCGCTGTTCAGACGAGCCGTGGGTCCAGCTTTCAGGCTGGACCTGGCCACGTGACATCTTCTGCAAGCGGTCGTCTCCGATGGCCGCTGCTGCGCGTAGCCCCTCTTCGAAATCGCCCGGTTCGATCACATTCCGTTCTCGTTTGGCGTGGTAGCCCCAGACGCCGGCATAACAATCGGCCTGCAGCTCCATTCGGACCGACAGCGCATTGGCTTCCGCCTCGGGCACCTGCCGCCTGAGTCGGTGGACTTTTTCGGCGACGCCGAGGAGATTTTGCACATGGTGGCCGACTTCGTGGGCAATAACATAGGCCTGGGCGAAGTCACCTGATGCGCCAAGGCGATGTTCCATTTCGTCGAAGAAGGTCAGATCTAGATACACGCGATGGTCGCTCGGGCAATAGAATGGCCCCACGGCCGATGAGGCCGTGCCGCAGGCAGACTGGACGGCACCGGTGAAGAGCACCATGCGCGGGTCTTCATAACGAGGGCCAAGCAGAGTACGCCAGGTGGTTTCTGTATCGGCAAGGACGATGGAGGCGAACTTGCCGAGTTGGTCGCGTGGAGGGCCGACCGGTCCCGGTTCAGACGGAACAGAGACCTCGGTCATGCCTTGGACCTCGGTGAGCAGATTCAGGACGGTCATGGGATCGGCTCCGGTGAAGTAACTGACGGCGAGCGCCAGAACAATGGTCCCGATGCCGAGGCGGCCTCTGCCTCCAATCCGGCCAGGGCCCATGCCGCGACGATCTTCGACATTGTCGCTTTCGCGCTGGCCTTCGATACGCATCGGCGTCCTCCTCCGGGCCGGACAATCAGTCCGACTCTTTCTCCATCGACTGAATGAACTTGTCGGCTTCGGCGATGGACCGGTTCATATCTTTGACCAGCTGATCAACCTGCGCGTCCACTTTGACGAGCTCACCTTTGATGGCGGATAACGCCCGTGCATTCAAATTGTGCTTCAGATAAAGGACTTGATCGCGCAGCGGTTTGAGGACCGGTTCAATCCGCTGTTCGGCCCGTTTCATCGCCCCAAGCATTTCTTTGTAGCGGCTCTTGGTTTGGGTGAGCTTCGCCTGGCTCTTCCGCCGCAGGTCGGCGCTGGAGTATTGGCCGAGTTCTCGTTCCCACTCCGAGAAGAGGGCATCGGCCACGCTTTCGACGTCGGCGATCCGTTTCCGGAGCGCTTTGGCGCTGTCCTCGCTCGTCTCGAGTTCGCCGTGCAGCTTCTTATAGGCGGCTTCGAGATCGCCGCCTTCATAGGCGACGACGTTGCCGAATTGCTCCAGTGTGCTTTGAATCTCTTTCTTCGCGTCTTCCTGGGCGTCTCGCGCAGATTTGACCCGGTCACTGAGAATGTCACGCTTGGCATAGCCCATTTTTTCCATGGCGGCCATGTAGGCGGTATCGCAGCCGGCTATGGTGAGGGCAATGACGAGGAGCGCGAGTGACCGTGCACGACGTGGCATAGAGACCTCTCCTGTGAGCAATGCCGCATACACCGGACAGGCGCACACGGGTATCTGAATACATGAAGGAATGCTGCATCATACAGAACCTATCGACGGGGGGGAAGGTGCTGGAAACAGAATGTGGTTGGTGCATGGCTGATGCGCTGCCAAAACAGAGTGGAAATCTTGGTGTGCCTGATGCAAAGTCCGGTTTAGCCGGTGTGCGTAAGAATCTGAGTTTCAGAAGCGAGGAATGGGAAGAAGTTAGCGGTCGAAGATGGCGAGTTGTTCAACGCGATTGGTTAGGGTGTGGAGGATGTGTGCCCGGTCGAGGCTTGGCCGGAGGCGCAGGCTGTACCGCCCGCGCCTCCGGTGGGTCGCTTCCTTCTTCCTACGGCGTGGCCGCGCTGGTCTTTGTCTGGCCGGCGATTTCGTTGAGATCCTTCGGGTAGAGGACGATCTCAATCCGTCGGTTGGCCGAGCGCCCCTCTTCAGTGTCATTCGAGGCGTGCGGTTGCGTGTCTGCGTAGCCGACTGCAGAGAGGTGCTGGCGATCTACACTGCCTTGATCGATCAGATAGCGTACGACGGTGGTAGCCCGTGCCGTCGAGAGTTCCCAATTCGACTTGAAGCGGCCTTTCAGCTTTGCGCTGATGGGCACATTATCGGTGTGGCCTTCGATCCGGATCTGTTTGTCCGAAACGGTTTTCAAAATATCGCTGACCTGCTTCAGCACATCCAGACCGGCCGATTTCACTTGCGCCTGGCCGGAGTCGAACAGCACTCTGTCCACCATATTGATCGTGAGCCGGTCGCGCACCTGCTGGATGGTGATGTTGCCCTTGGAAATTTCGTCCTGGAGCGACTTCGATAATTCCTCCTGTGTTTTGGTCAGCCGCGCGATCTCTGCTTCCTTCGCCGCTTTGGCGGCCTGTTCCTGTTCAAGTTTCGCGGCCAATCGTGCCTGTTCCTGGCGGAGTTCCTCGCGCTCTTTCGCGATTGCGGCGGCCTCGGTTTCCATGGCTGCAGCCTGCTGCTGGAGTTTGGTGATTTCTTCCTGTGCGGATGCGCTGCCGCTTGCATGTTTCTGTTCAAGGTCCGTGATCTGGCTGCGCACGTTGGTGAGTTCGCCGTCCAATTGTGCGGACCGAGATTGGAGGGCTTCCCGTTCTTTCGCCAATGCGGCGACTTGTTCTTCAGCGGCTTTCCGTTGCGCAGCTTCCAGATCGAGCGACTCGCGCATCCCGGTGAGCTGGAGTTGCTGTTGCGCGGTCAGTTTCTTGGCCGCGTCGAGTTCAGCCAGCGCTTTCTTGTGCGTATCCGCACTTACGCAGCCTCCGAGGGTTGCCGCGCAGAGCAGTGCCAACGCAGACATCCGGAATGGCACGGTTCGATGACGTAATCGGTATCGCATGGTCTCCTCCTATGAATGAGAGCAAATGGAACACATTGAGGGGAGCAAACTTGATGCCTGATGACTCATACATTCGCCTGAAAAGAACTGCTTAATTCTCATTGTGTTGCCGAGGGAATGAGAGATTCGTCTGCTGCTACAACGAGAAACAGGGGTTCTTGTGTGACTCGACTGTAGGAGGCGTCATACAGCGATGATATAGTGGCTGTGCTCTTTCTTGCTCGGGTGGCTGTTCCTGATACCGGCTGACCGGCAGGAGTGGGTCTTTCAACCATTGCATGTGGAATGATTACGCATGAATCGGGGAAGCAGAGTCGAGATGCCAGTCGTGAAGGCGATGCCGGTGTGCCGCACGATTGCGTTCAACAAACCATACGGCGTGTTGCCGTGCTTTACCGATTCAGGCGGGCGTCCGACCTTGTCGGACTATATCGATGTGCCGGGAGTGTATGCTGCGGGGCGGCTTGATCAGGACAGTGAAGGGCTGATGATTCTGACGTCTGATGGCACGCTTGCACATGGGATCACTGATCCCAGGCACAAGCTTGGGAAGATCTATCTGGCACAGGTCGAGCGCGAACCGACCGATGACGCCTTGAGTCGCTTGCAAAGCGGTGTGATGTTGAGCGGCCACCGAACGAGACCTGCGCAGGTCCGGGTACTCACCGATGCGCCATCGATACCGGACCGTCCGGTGCCGATCAGGTTTCGGAAGAATGTGCCGACCGCGTGGATAGCAATCACGCTGTACGAGGGTATGAATCGGCAGGTCCGTCGCATGACGGCTGCGGTGGGGCACCCCACGCTGCGTTTGATCCGAATCGCCATCGGGCCGATTCTGTTGGGCGATCTCTCTCCTGGGAAATGGCGCGATCTGGGGCCGGACGAGATTGCGCAGATCGTTCGCAGGATAGAATGAGGCGCCTCTTAAGAGGAAACGACTCACGGCCCTCCGTGATTTCCGCCGAGAAGCACGGTTTCCTCCGTGCCGATTCATCAGAAGTTTTGCTTGTCACCCATTCATTTTTGCCTAAAATAGCATCGTGGCTCCTGACGAACCAGTGGATCGAGGCGCCCGCCGTGCCTATACGCTGATCTTGACCGCGCTCTTACTGCTATTCTGCTTTCGCGTGAGCGCCCAGTTGCTTCAGGCGTGGTTTCCTGTCGGCTTTCTTCCGACATTCGAGTCCTGGGAGAGTGGTGCCTTACCCTATTGGTTGCTGGTCGTATCACAAGCGATCATCATCGTTGTCTGTGCCAGAGTGATTTGGCGACTGCACAGAAGGCGGACTATGCCGTCGGTGAGAATGGGCATCGTACTCCTTATCATAGGTTGGTGTTATTTCGGACTGATGTGTGTGAGGCTCCTCATTGGTCTGACGGTGGCTCCCGATCACTATTGGTTTAGCGCGAGGCTGCCCACTCTGTTTCACTTGGTGTTGGCATGTTTCATCCTGATCTACGGCAGGTTCCATCTTATATTCGGCCGCGTGGTCCGCATACAGAGTCTGGGAGACACGGCATGAAGAAGGTGATCCAGTATGGAGCCTATCCTGCCGTGATGCTCGGCAGTATATGGGCTAATGTGAGTCTCATGGAAGCGGGAGCAGGGATTCTCTTGGCGACGTATCTGCCGGTGACCATCGGGACGCTGCTTATCATCCGGCTCGAGGTGCGGATGCCCTATCGGGCCTCGTGGAAGCCATCGGGAAAAGAAGTGGCTGAAGACTCCGCGTTTCTCGCACTCGTGCATGTCGTGTGGCCGAAACTGCTCTCGATCGGAGTCGCCTTTGCCCTCTTCGAGCTATGGACCGGGCGAGACTGGCTGAGCTATGCGATCTGGCCGAGGGAGTGGCCGATCCCACTGCAAGCCATCGCGATGGCGCTGGTGGTTGATAGCACGCGATACTGGTTGCATCGGATCAGCCACGAGTGGGAACCATTGTGGCGGTTCCATGCCGTCCACCATTCGCCCCACCGCTTGTACACGTTGAACGTCGGTCGGTTCCATCCGATCGACAAGAGTCTGCAATTTCTCCTCGATGCGTTGCCGTTTATTGTCATGGGTGTGCCTCCGGCTGTGCTCAGTCTGTATTTTGTGTTCTATGCGGTGAACGGGTTCTTTCAGCATTCCAACGTAGACATCAAGCTGGGCTTGCTCAACTACTTGATGAGCGGCCCTGAGTTGCATCGCTGGCACCACTCCATGATCAAGGAGGAGTCCAATCACAACTATGGGAATCATCTGATTGTCTGGGATTGGCTCTTCGGGACTCGCTACCTCCCTTCGGATCGTGAGGTTAAAGCGCTGGGGCTCGTCAATCGCCGGTACCCTACTGGTTTCATGCAGCAGATGGCGGCGCCGTTCTATCCTGGATTGGACAAAACTGCAGCGTGATCCTGTATGGCTGAACATATTGATCATGCCACTATCGAGGCGACCATGCGTCTCATTCGTGATCGAGAATGGTTGCCGTTGCTCGCGCACACCGAGCAACCTGAGGCCATTCAACGCCAACTCCTGTCGTCGATCCTCGCTTCACAACGGGACACTCAGTTTGGACGGCAACACGGATTCGCCTCGCTCCGATCTTATGAAGAATTTACCCGGGCGGTTCCGGTGCTCGGGTTCGAGGATCTTCGCGAGCAGATTGAGGGTCAAGAACAAAGCGGAGAGTGTCTGCTGAATGCGGAACAGCCGGTCCATTATGTACAAACCAGTGGGACCACAGGGAAGCCTAAGCATCTGCCGATGGTCAGGTCGGCACTGGAATGGATCGACCAGTATCAACGGCTCTTTGCCTTCGCGCAATGGGCAGGTGTGCCAGGAATCTACGATGGACAGGTGTTGGTGATCGCTGGTCAAACGGTTGAAGGGCAGTTGCCCGGTGGTGCGCCGTATGGCTCCATGTCGGGGTTGATGAATGAAGCCTTGCCTCAGGCGATTCGGCAGAAGAGCGTGGTGCCGGCTGGTATCCTCTCTGTCGCCGATGTTCGGCTGAAATACCTAAGAATAGCGGCCTGCGCGGTGGCTGCCGAAGCACTGTCGGTTCTGGCGACGCCCAATCCATCGACTATCCTAAAATTGTTGGAGGTCATCCGTTCTGAACTTCCGCATCTGGTTGAAGCGCTGGCTGTTGGGCCACGGCATCCAATTTTCTCACAGAGTGCTGTTTGGGCAGAACCAATTCCCGTCAGTGCCGATCGTCTCGCCTATCTGCAAACCTTGACGGAGCACGCATCGACGGTCGATCTCGCCACGCTCTGGCCGGGACTTCGTGCAGTTATCACCTGGACCGGTGGCAACTGTGGGGTCTTGATCCCGAAATTGCGCACGCTCTTGTCCCAAGAGACGGCTGTGATCGAGATGGGGTATCTGTCCAGCGAGTGTTTGGGGAGTCTGAATGTGGATGTGCGTGAGAATCGGTGCATTCCCACATTTCAGGAACATGTTTTTGAATTCATCGAAGTGAAGGACGATGATGGTCTCGCGCCAGGTCCCGTTTTGCTGGGAGATCTGCGTCAGGGACAGAAGTATCAGGTCTTGGTGACGACACGGAGTGGTCTCTACCGCTATGCCATGAACGATATCGTGGAAGTGACGGGCTGGTTCAATCGTGTCCCGACAATTCAATTTGTTCAAAAAGGTAAAGGTGTCACAAATATTACAGGAGAGAAGTTGTACGAGCATCAGGTGGTGGAGGCGGTGGATACAGTTTTAAAGGCCTCTGGCCTTGCTTGCGAGTTCTACGTGATGCTCGCCGATGTTCACGCGGTGGGATACACGCTCTATCTTGAGCAGGCTGCCGTGCCTAGTTCGTTCAGTTGCAAGGTCGATGAGCAGCTGACACGCATGAATGTGGAATACGAGGCCAAGCGAGAGAGCGGTCGGTTGCAGCCGCTTCGAGCAGTGCTGCTCCGTCCTGGTACTGCGGAGGCCTACCGCGCTCATTGTGTGGCCAGGGGGCAGCGGGACGCACAGTTCAAGTTGATTCGTTTGCAATACGCGCATGACTGTTCGTTCGATTTTTCGCAGCACCTCCGATAGAGGGCGTGATGGTTATGAAGAGCCTCGAAGTCCAATCGCTGAATATTCCCTTTAAGCAAGCCTTCGTTCATGCGTCGGCTGTCCGCGCCAAAACCGAGAGTGTGCTGGTGACAGTGGTTGATGAGTCCGGTGTGATCGGGTTTGGCGAAGGATGCCCGCGTTCTTATGTGACCGGAGAAACCGTGGCATCGATCGAGCGGTTTGTGGAATTGCATCGAAACCAATGGATGAGATTCGCCACGATCCGTGACGTGCGAGCTTGGATTGGTGAGCATGGCGCGGTGATCGACGAGAATCCGGCCGGTTGGTGCGCCGTCGAGACGGCTGTTCTGGATCTGCTCGGCAAGGAAGCGGGACAATCGATTGACGCATTGCTTGATCTTCCGCCGCTTGCTGGAACCTTTCAGTATTCGGCTGTGCTGGGCACTGAAGATCTTGTGTCTTTCAAGAAGCAGCTCCAGCGATACCTGGCTGCCGGCTTTACCGACTTCAAAGTCAAAGTGACGGGCCGGCTTCAAGACGATCTCGACAAGCTCCAACAAACAGCTGAGGCAGGGCATCCGAGCATCCGGGTTCGGCTCGATGCAAACAATCTATGGAGCGATGCCGATGATGCTGTGGCCTATCTGAAGCAGCTTCCTGGTCGTATCACGGCGATCGAGGAACCGCTTAAGGCCGGCGATTACAATGGATGCCGGCGAGTGGCCCACGAGCTGAAGATCCCGATCATTCTGGATGAGAGTTTTCTGCGGGTGGAGCAGTTTGCGGCCATTGAAGCTGCGCCGTCAATGTGGATTATCAACCTTCGCGTTTCTAAAATGGGCGGGCTTCTGCGATCGCTCGCCGTCGCTCAGCGGGCCAAGGATGCCGGGATTCCGATCATCGTCGGGGCTCAGGTCGGCGAAACGAGCATATTGACCCGCGTGGCGCTCACGGTTGCGAACAGGTACCGGGATATCCTGATTGCTCAGGAAGGGGCGTTCGGGACGTTACTTTTGGAGCGAGACCTCTGCGAACCGTCACTGATGTTCGGAGCCGGAGGCCGGCTCGATACAAGCATAGTGAGCGGCGGTGCCGGATTAGGGTTGGCGAGTTGTGAGATTCAAGGTGGGAACGATGGCACTTGTTGAGCTGAGAACGCCGAGGGAGGATCTGGTCGGCCCAATGAGCAGTTTTGAAACTCGCGAGTAAGGAAATGAGCTGTCAGTTGGCATGATACGTATGACATGTTCCTGGGCTGCGGTAGGTCATCCAACTTGTTCAGGAGGTGAGAATCGCAATGTCCGGCCCCCTTCTCTCTACGGCGAGCCGTAGCTCCGCTGCCTGTGTGACCATAACCTGTGCGGCACTGTTTCTCACGAGTTGCCAGTCCGGGGACATGCGAAAACAGACTGAACGTGGCTGTGCCGAGATCGAGAAGAGCATCGATCTCTCGAACAGAATCGAGGCGCTGAATCTTCTGTCCGAAGCCTCCGGGGCTCGCTGCGATGATCTTGTGGTGAGATATGGGGCACTGGCGCGATCGCAATTCAGACACAAGTCATTTTCGGTCACCGGGGAGGCGGCCAACGTGTTTGTTCCTGACGGGACCTTCATTGAATATGTCTTAGAGAGCTACGAGCGGGGATACCTGAGTCTACTTCTGGCTGCGAGCTACCTGAGCATGCAAAAAGCGGAAGAGGCGAAGGTCGAACTCAGGGACTTGGACCATGAGCTTTTCGCACCGATCTATAATTATGGTGAAGATCCGGTCAATCTTCTGCTCTCGGCTGTCTTGTGGGAGAAGCTTGGAGAGATCGGTGAAGCTCGTGTCGATTGGTTGCGTCTCAGGGATTTGCATCTTCAGACGAAGAAGGAAGACAGGACCCTGCGTGAGTTTGCCCGCGAGCGTGTCAACCGCATCGATAGCGGAGAAGCTGTTGCTGCATCGTGGCGTGTGTACGGGATCGGCACCTTTCCTCAAATCGATTGGGAGTTGCAATTCACCAGTTCCACGAGCGGCTACTTTTCCATAACCCCGAAGCAGCCATTCCTCTCATCCTGTTCGTCCAGGACCGGCTTGCGTCTCTCAACGGAGAGCTGGTTTCATAAGATTGCCATCCGTCATAACCATGCATATCACCCGCTCCTGAATGTGCAGACGTGGATCAGGTTACCCTTGGGCCTCACGTATAGTCTTATTCCGGTCGCTGCAGGAGCGGGAGTCATGGTGGGAGGATGTGCGGTCGATTTGGCCGCAAAGGGGAAAGGAGCACTCTGCCAGTTGTCCGTGGTCGGGGGCATGGCCATCATGAGTACGGCTCCCCAAGTGCTGGAAGGCTCGCTCCGTCCGGATCTGCGGCATTGGGAGAATGTTCCTGCAGCCATCGTGGTGACGACGGCATCCGAACCGAAGGGTGAGCTGTGCTTGGCGAATGTGAAGGCTGAGGTTCAGCGGCTGCTGTAAGGGGCATCAGCGTGCGTTAGAGGGGATACCCAACGGCTGTACCTGAGGAACGGCCCGAATGGCTTGCGGTCAGAGGGTATTTGTAATACGTAGTCAGACATGAGAAGTGCTGTCACTATTCTGCTCGATCAAGACTTTGATCGGATGCCCGCCAAGTCCTGCCGCCAGTCGAAGCGGAAGCGAGGCGAGGTTGTGCGGGATGCGCTTCGCCGCCAGCTTTCATTGATGATGTTTGACCAACTCCGGCACAAGGCGACGCTGCTCGCAGCAGCACGCGGCTTCCTCACAGATGAGGATATCTTCAAAGCCGTCTCGTGATGGTCTTTCTCGGTGCCAATGTGTTGGTCAGCGATTTTACCACTCGCGATCTCTGTGCTGATGTCATTCGACTCGTTCTTGCCGAACACGGATTGATCGTTGGCGAAGTCGTGCTCAGGAAACTTGCGCGAGTCCTTGAGCAGAGGATCGAGCTTCCCGCTCGACCAGATTCAAGAGATCCTCGCCTTCCTCGAAGGCCAGACCGTTCAGCCTCAACCGAAATCTCCTTTTGCACCTCCGATTCGAGACGAGAACGATCAGTGGGTACTCTCGTCTGCACTGGCAGCGAAGGCCGAAGTGCTTGTCACGGGCGACGAAGACCTGCTGGATGTGTCAGGTCAGGTGGGTGAGTTGACGATGGTCGAGCCACGCGGCTTCTGGAATCTTGTCAAGAAACGGCTGAGACAATAAGTACAGTCGTGGGTGAAGTGGATGAGACAGAGAGATTCCCGACACCATTTCGCCCAACCTGCGCAGGTCCGGGTGCTCACCAATGCGCCATCGATGCCGGATCGTCCTGTGCCGATCAGGTTTTGGAAGAATGTGCCGACCGCGTGGATAGCAATCACGCTGTACGAAGGTATCAATCGGCAGGTCCGTCGCATGACGGCTGCGGTGGGGCACCCCACGCTGCGTTTGATCCGAATCGCCATCGGGCCGATGACGCTCGGTACTCTTCAGCCGGGGAAATGGCGTGCGCTCACACCTGAGGAAATCACAGAGATTCTTCGGCATGCAGGATAGCATCCACCATCTCGGATACCGGAGAGACAAAATTGAGCCGGGCCAGGGAGGCACGGCAGGGATTTATCGGGACGATGAATCCGGTTTGGACGGCGCGTCTCCGCGATACAACCGCACCTGGACCTTTTCCGTCGTGGCCAGGAGACCCGAATGGATGCGCTGTTCAATGAACGAGAGAAAGGCTTCGAGTTTGTCGTCGGTGTCGACAATCTCGATAATTATGGGGAGATCTTCTGAGAGCCGTTCGATCTTGAACGTGTGGATAACGCGGGTATTGGCTCCGAACCCCATCAGACCGCGTAACACGGTGGCCCCTGCCAGGCCTTGGGCCCTGGCCTGATTTACGATCCATTCGTACAACGGCAGCTTCTCATGTTTGTCGCTTTCTCCGATGAAGATTCGAAGACGCGCGCCGTCCGAAGGAAGCATCGATCACCTCCAGATCAGATGTGCCAGCGTGTAGCCGAGCCACACGGCTCCGAGGCTCAGGGCTACTTGTGCGCCGATGTTCGCCAGCGCGAGTGCCGTCTCTCCATCCCGGAGCAGGTTCATCGTCTCATTCCCGAATGCCGAGAATGTGGTAAACCCACCGAGAATGCCGACAACCAGGAAAGCTCGAGCGTCCGTAGAGAACAACGAGCGGCTCTCTGCAAGCTCAGACAGGAAGCCGATGCATAAGCAGCCGATCACATTGACTGCCAGCGTGCCGAACGGGAATGCAATGCTCTGACTCGCCATTTGTACCGATCCGCTGATGAGATATCGCAGGACCGATCCAATAAACCCGCCTGAACCGATCAATAAAAGTTTCGTCATCATTCAAGGCAAAGCGCTATCAGTGAGGCTTGATCATGCGGCCGATGATCCCGATGCTGAGCAAACAGTCCTTGGGACATTACCATATTGCTGGTCATAGGAACGAAATGGCAGGGAGCCCTGTCGAACTTGCCAGGGACGCCCTTTGCGAAGAAAGTCTGAGGCTGTTCACATGATGGCATGAGACATCCGAGGTAGGGAACCTGCTTCCCTACCTCGGTCGCAGTGGATGCATGCCTAGTTGAGCGGAGGCACCACTCCCGCAAACGTCAGCATGTCGGTGATACGAAAGTCTCCGGGTGTTGCGGATGGCAGCACCGGAGTCCAGCCCGGGTGCGCGGCCAAATAGGAAGATTCGTCCGCTTTCAGCAGGCCGACGAACACTTCACCGACGATGCGGCCTCCGACCGGCCCCAGGCGAAGCCCATCTTCCATGACCTCGGCCTCTTTCAAAATATAAAACCAGAGTGGCGTGCTCTTCTCCATACCGAACGGCGTGAGCATGGCCAATTGCGCGGGGGTCAGGGCCGGAACGCCCATTCTCCGGGCGATCGCCTGGCCCGACGGGATTCCGAAATTGACGTGCCGCATCAGATTCCTCGACGCCA
>MSXM01000072.1:0-24901 GCA_002083565.1 Nitrospira sp. ST-bin4
CGTACCACATGACGGCGGCTGCAGCAGAGAATGTGAGCAGGCTGATCACCGGAATGAACAGCGCCATGATGCCGGCCCGCCGCATCGTGAGTTCCAACGTACGGTCTACCTGGCTGGAGAAGCGAGCGTCTTCTCGTGTGGTCTGGACGAACGATTTGACGATGCGGATCCCGGAGATCACTTCTTCCGCCAACGTACTGAGCGCGGCGGTATGGTCTTGAAGCGAGGTCGAGAGTGTCTTGAGCTTGCGCCCGAATATTTTTGCCACCAACACCAGCACGGGGAGAATGATCAGAATCAGGAGGCAGAGACGCCAATTCATTGTGAGCAGAAACGCGATGCCACCGACAAGTGTGACGAGTTGTTTTGCGCTGTCGATGGGCGTTTCCGTGACGACCGATTGAATGACCGTGACGTCGCTCATGAGGCGGGACAGCAACTCGCCGGTGCGGCGGCGGGCGAAAAATCCGATGTCCAATATTTGCAAGTGACGAAACAGATATCGGCGAAAATCAGCGACGATTCGCTGAGACACCCAGGCGGTTAGGTAGCTGTGCCCCATTGAGCAGAGACCTTGGAGAACGACCAGACCGAGGAATACGCCGATCAATTCTGTCATTCTGGTGCCGTCATGCTGGACGGTGATGATGTCCCACAGCATGCCGGCGAGTCGGAGCAAGGCCAGGTTGATGGCTGCCACGCCCATGACGAGCAGGCCTGCCAGCAGCATGCGCGACAGATAGGGCTGAACGAACGGGAGGAAACGTTTGAAGATCAGCATGGCAGGTTACGAAGTATGAGGAAGACGGCAGAAGCCGCTGTTCAAGTGTCCATCACATTCTGAAGAGCGGGGCGTAGCCGGGCAAGAACAGTGCTGGACGAGGATCAGAGTTGGGCGACTGATTCGATGAGATTCTTATTGATCGCAATGAAGTCAGTCCGATCCTTGTCGCCAACGACGACATCGGTCAGGCTGATGAACATGCGCGTCTCTTCGTTCAGCGCATCAGAGATGCGATTGCGCATCGGAGGAACCAAGAAATCGCCTACGTACGTGCAGTTTACCGTCCGAACGCGAATCCGAACCCTTCTGCCATCGGCCAAGGTGTCCTCCTGCATTGTAGACGGCAATTAGCTTTTACGGCGAAGGAATTTTTGGCGCTGGCGCAGCTTCTTGTACTTGTGCTTGCGCATTTTCTTCCGGCGCTTTTTCAACACGCTCGACATTCTGTGTATCTCCCAGGGGCGGGAGTCTAGAGGCTTTCTGTTCAAAATGCAAGTCTGCCGCCGCACTATTGTCTTATGCGGCGTTTCGTCTGTAGACGTTCAAGAGCGTCCCTTGACCCTCCGTTCCTTGCCTTCTTATACTGCGCAGCATGGATCTGAGAAGGACGTGTTTTGCCGGTTCGAGTCTATCGCTTGCCGGATGGGTTGTGCTGTGTGGCCTCGCCGCGGGTAGCTGTTCGTCGAAGACGCTTCAGTACCCTGCGGATTATGAACGGATGCAGCGTATCGATCGGGCAGTGGAATCGTTACGGGATGCGTATCAGAAGAAAGATCCTTCCGCGTTTCGAGCCATGATGGCGCCGTCGGATCATCTCGAATCGCTGCAGCATCAAGTCAAGGCGGACTTCGAGACCTTTCACGCAATCTCACTCGAATTTAAAGTCGAGCGGGTCATCATCGAAGGCGACAATGTCGACGTGTATGTTCGTTGGCAAGGTGTGTGGAAGAAGCATGCCGATGATACGGGTATGCGGCAGCGAGGCCATACACGGCTCCAGTGGGCCGGAACCCAGTCGGTTCTGCTGCGCGATATTCAAGGCGATCTGCCGTTCGGTATGAAAACGAAGCAAGCGCTGTCCGAGCTTCCGCCACCCAAGCCTGCTCCACGATAACAATCCATGCGGCGGTCTACTCCACCACAAGCGGATTTTCTTGTCATCGGTAGCGGAGTCGCCGGACTCCGCGCGGCGCTCGATCTCAGCCGAGAAGGCCGGGTGATCATGCTCACCAAGGGCCATCCCTTACAGAGTGCCTCCATTTTTGCGCAAGGCGGCGTAGCGGTGGCGCTGAGCGAAGAAGACGACGTTGCGATCCATCTGACGGATACGGTGAGAGCGGGACATGGGCTATGCCGGCGAGAAGCGGTGCGGGTGCTCGTCGAGGAAGGGCCGGATCGTATTCAGGAACTGATTCAATGGGGAGCGAAATTCGATAAAGCAGGGGGCAAGTTCGCGTTTGCTCGGGAGGCAGCGCATAGCCGTAGCAGGATTCTCCGTGCCCGAGGCGATGCGACGGGGAATGAAATGGTGCGCGTATTGATGGCGCAAGCTCATCGGCAGAAACGGATCCATCGGATGGATTTCCATTTTACTGTGGACCTGGTTGTGGAAGACGGCCGCTGTTGCGGAGCGGTGGTATTGGACGAGCATTCGGGTGAGCAATTCATCTTGCCCGCCAAAGCGGTCGTGCTGTCAACGGGCGGGGCCGGCCAAATCTATGCGCGGACGACGAATCCGCCGAACGCCACCGGCGACGGCATGGCCATGGCTTTCCGAGCGGGCGCGCTCTTGCAGGACATGGAGTTCGTCCAGTTTCATCCGACGGCGCTGTTTCTGCCGTCCAGCCCGCCGTTTCTTCTCTCGGAAGCGATGCGAGGTGAAGGAGGGCAGCTGCGTAATCATAAGGGTGAGGCATTCATGCAACGGTATCATCCATTGGGTGCCATGGCTCCCAGGGATATCGTGGCGCGGGCAATCTGGGCCGAAATGGCGGCGACCAAATCCCGGCATGTGTATCTCGATGTGACTCACCTGGGAGCTGACTTTGTGAAGCGGCGATTCCCGACGATTTATTCGACGTGTCTCCGGTACGATATCGATATCACCGAAGAATGGATTCCGGTTTCACCGAGCGCGCACTACATGATGGGAGGAGTCTGGACCGATCTCAACGGCGCGACGACCGTGCCGGGTCTTTTTGCGGCCGGTGAGGTGGCGTGCAGCGGTGTGCACGGCGCCAATCGACTCGCGAGTAACTCGTTGCTGGAAGGACTGGTGTTCGGCATGCGGGCCGGGGTTGCTGCTGTCGCGTGGGCGGCTCGCCAGGCTGTGCCGGATTTGTCAGGACAGGTTGCGGCCTTGCGGCAAGCGCTGAAGCATCGACTGGACGACACGGAAAAAATGCGAAACTCGCTTCGTCGAACGATGTGGGGCCAAGTCGGCATCATTCGTTCCCGCGAGTCCTTGGTTCGTGCGACTGCCCAACTGTCTCGGTGGGAACACATGATCTCGAAGTCGTTCGCCGGAAGGGCCGACCTTGAGGTCAAGAACATGGTTCAGGTGGCGCATTGTGTGGCGGAAGCGGCGCTATGGCGGGAGAACAGTGTCGGCGCCCACTTCCGATCGGACATTCCAGAATCCAAACGGCCAGGGTGGAAACAACATAGCCAACTGTCTGTGAAGAAGTCGGTTATTGGGCAGGAAAGACAGAAACGCTCTGGACAGGTGGTTGAGCTACAGTCTCCGAAGACGCAATCACGTGGCCGGTTGCGGCAAGGTCTCGCGTGAGAAAGACCCGGTAATAACGCAACACCTTACGGACGTATTGCCGGGTTTCAGTGAACGGCGGAAGAGTCCGGTAACGGTCGACGACATGCTCGCCCGCGTTATAGGCTGCCAGTGCAAGCGGGAGGTTCCCGCGAAATCGATCCAGCAGCTGTCGGAGGTATTTCGTTCCTCCGCCGATATTGTCTTCAGGATCGTACAGATCTCGCACATCCATTCGAGCGGCGGTTTGCGGCATCAGCTGCATGAGACCGACTGCCCCTGCCCGTGACACGGCGTGAGGATCGAAGCCCGATTCGGCTTTGATGACGGCTCGAATGAGCGCCGGGTGCAGTTGATGCTGGCGTGAAAACCGGCTGATCATCGGCTCTAATTCTTGCTCGGAGATCGTGGGGTGGAGGCGATTTGAAAGGATATCGATTCGGCGGTAACGCATATCGGACGGGACGTTTGTGAGAGAAATGGTCCCATTGGCGTCGATGTATTGATACATCTCCGCGCGGGCAGTGGGTGCTGTGGCTAGGAGGTGGCTCGTGACCAGAAGACCCATCGTGATGGGGAGTGTGGCAAATCTGAAAGGTTTTCTTGGTTTCGGCATGGTCAAACGATAACAGTCTTCCATCACCTGTCAAGGAGAATGCAGATCTCGTGCCTCTCGGGTGGAATGAAAATGGATGTGAAAACAAGAAGTTTGAAGTCTAGCCGGGCCAAGTCGTCTCCAAAAAACGTTCCCGCGCTCCAAGAAACAGTTCATGCAGCTTCTGAGTGAGGGGGCCCGGTTTCCCCGTGCCGATCGGTTTGCCATCGACGGCCGCCACCGGCATGATTTCCATACTGGTGTTGGTCAAAAAGCACTCGCAGGCTTGGTACAACTGTGTGGGAGTGAAGCGGCCCTCTTCTGTCGGAATCTGTTGTTTTCTCGCCAACTGGAGCACGATCGATCGAGTGATGCCGTCCAGGAGACCGCATTCGACGGAAGGCGTGTGCAGGCATCCGTCAGCTATGAAGAACAGATTGCTGACGGTACATTCTGTCAGGTGATGTTCCCAGTTCAGCAAGATGCTGTCGAATGCCCCGGCCGCGATGGCTTCCCGTTTGGCAAGAATGTTGTTGAGAAAATTTGTGGCTTTGATCTGGGGAGAAAGGGCGCCGGGCAGGTTCCGTCTTGTTTCAGCAACGATCAGCGTCACACCGTTTCGGTACAGGTCGGGGGAGGGGGGATGAAGCGGTTTGGCCATAATGACGACGGTAGGAGTGCGACATAGGGCTGGATCAAGGCCGATGTCTCCAGCTCCTCGTGAAATCGTAATCCTCAGATAGGCATCGTGTTGGGCGTTGCCGATCCGATTACGATCCATCGACTCATGGAGAAGGTCCGTCCAGTTGAGGTCGGGTATGGATAGTCCGATTGCATCGGCGGATCGCCGGAGCCTGGCAAGATGGTGGTCCCGCATGAAGATGCGGCTCCCGTAAGAGCGGATCGTTTCATAGACCCCGTCGCCATAGAGAAACCCATGATCGAAGACGGAGACGACGGCGTCTTCATCCTTCACAAACCGGTCGTTGAGGTAAATCCACATGGCGGCAGGCGCTAAGCGAATGCGCTCAAAAAGGCTTGGGCTTTGTGGATGGTCTCTTCGTATTCACGCGCTGGATCGGAGTCGGCCACAATGCCGGCGCCGACTTGGAGGTACCCCGTGCCGTTCCTTCTGACCAGGGTTCTGATCAGAATATTGAAGTCCAGATCGCCGCTCCAACTGAGATAGCCCATCGAGCCGGTATAAGGGCCACGGCGAACCGGCTCCAGCTCTTCAATGATTTCCATGCAGCGGATCTTCGGCACGCCGGTGATGGTTCCACCCGGGAATAAGGCTCTCAGCAAATCAAACCCCGTGGCGTTGCTTCTCAGGGTTCCGCCGACGTGCGAGACCAGATGGCTCACATGGGAATACCGTTCCAGGGTCATCAGTTCATCGACCCGAACGCTCCCGAAGTCACAGACTCGGCCGAGATCATTCCGTTCGAGATCAACCAGCATAATATGTTCCGCGCATTCTTTTTCATTCGAGCGCAGCTCGCTTTCGAGCCGCAGATCGTCGGCAACATTCGCTCCGCGAGGTCTCGTGCCGGCGATCGGTCTTGTATCAGCCCGGCGTCCGTTGAGACGGACGAGTCGTTCAGGCGATGAGCTGATGAGGCTGGTGTGATCGAAGCGGAGTAGCCCGGAGAATGGCGAAGGATTCAGGGTGCGCAGACGGCTGTACGCAAGCAGATCGGGCCGCAATCCGGATTGAGACGGAACCGCATCTCCCGTCACAGTAAAACGGTGAGAAAGGTTGGCCTGATAGATATCGCCGGCTGCGATATAGTCCTGACAACGGTGGACACGATCGATATAGGAAGACCGTTGTTGTTCCGGTGAGAATGCGAGGCTGCCTCGTGTGTCGGTATCGGTTTCGGTGCAGGCGGGGCTGGACAGCCGCGCTTCCAGTGCCGCCAGGCGATCGCGCCCTTCCCGGAATAGTTTCTCGCGCGGCTCACCCAAAAAACGCTCGAGTGGCGGGCAGAACATGAGCATCAGGCAGTCCTGCTCATGGTCAAGCGCAGCGACAAGATCGAAAAATGCAAACTCAAGATCGGGGGTCGCAAGATCATCGAGCGCGGCAGACGGGAGCCGCTCGAATTGGCGGACGAGATCATAGCTGAAATAACCAACTGCTCCACCGAAAAAAGGCGGGACATCGACGGGCCGCGTGATGCGGGAGTTGCCGACGAGTCGGGCGAGATGCCGGAAGGGCGCCTGCCCGGACTCTTCGTGGCCGTGCGCCGGTTGCTGCAGGTACTGATCAGCTTTTCCGCTCAAGGTTTGATAGGGGTCACTGGCAAAGAATGAATATCGTCCTGTCGTCGCGCGTCCGTTGCCGCTCTCAAAAAGAAAGGAAGGGCGTTGAGCTGAGGCCATTCTTGTGTAGAGATCAAAGGGACTTGCCGGCGGGCAAGGCAGCGTCGCCACAAGAGGCGACGGAGGGCCTTGTAGGAAGCGGGTCGATGAGAGCATCGTCGTTGGCATGGTGTTGACACATTCTGCCGGGAGAAGGTACGTCACTATACCGCAGCGAACGCTGCAGAAACAGGCCCGTGTCTGCTTGACTTTCCGAAGTGAGTTCTGCTTGAATTGCGGACCCATTCTCGGCAGAGTTCTGCTCATGTGTTGCATGTGCACTTGCCGCCTGTGGGTATAAGTATGTCCTCTTCACAAGATCCGCTCTATGCGGGGCTTGGCCAGGCGGTCAGGATCGCAACCGATCTGCTTGCCGCACTGATTGCCGGAGGAGGATTGGGGTGGGTGTGTGATACCTATCTCTTCGACTCCACGCCCTGGGGGATAATCGGGGGGCTGGTGTTGGGCGGTGTAACAGGAATGAGGAATGCCTATCGGTCCGTGCAACGGTGGACGAAGACGTAACCCGACACTAACACAAGTATAAGAAGTATAAGGTCGCCATGGAAGACAACCCGCTTCATCCGTTCGAACTGCATGACTGGATTCCCATTGCCCTCGGTGGGCTGGATATTTCCATCAATAAGGCCGTCGTGTTTATGTGGATCGCTGTGTCCATGGCGGCTGTGGTGATGATCATGGCAGGATCGTCACGCAAGCTGGTTCCCGGCAAGTTGCAGAACCTGGCTGAAATCATGGTCGATTTCATTCGCACGATGATCATGGAGACGATGGGCAAAGAGGGGATGCGGTTTTTCCCTTTTATCGGGACCCTGTTTGTCTTCATTCTCTTCTGCAACCTTCTCGGAATGATTCCCGGAAGCTACACGGTTACGAGTCAGATTGCCGTGACCGCCGTGTTCGCATTCGTGGTGTATGGGATCAGCTTGGTGGTGGGCTTCATGTTGCATGGCGTGAAGTTTCTTGGCGTGCTGATCCCCCCAGGGACGCCGGGATGGCTGGTTCCGCTGATGATCCCGATCGAGATCATGAGTCAGTTGGCGAGGCCCATTTCGCTGGCCGTTCGATTATTTGCCAATATGACGGCGGGCCATGTGTTGCTCGGTGTGCTGTTCGGCATGGCGATCAGCGGTGGACTGTTGATCGGATGGTTGCCTTTTGTCTTCACGGTGGGAATCAATGTCCTGGAAGTGGGCATTGCATTCATTCAAGCCTATATTTTTACCATGTTGAGTTGTGTCTATTTGGGAGACGCATTTCATTTGCATGGCCATGATGACCATGCGCATTGACCGACTGTAGAAAGGGCTGTCAGGCAGGGTTCGTATTGCCTTCCACTTGTTGACGTATTACGCGGTATGCTTCAAGGCGTTCGTTCCTTGCAGCCTGCCGGAGGGACAGGTTGATCGGGCCTTGGGGTAAGCCTGGGATAGGCGTGAGTTTTTATTAAAGGAGGATAGACAAACAATGGATTCAGCAGCAGCAGGGTTGATCGGGATGGGCTGTGCCGCAGCAGGGTTTGCCGGAGCCGGCGTCGGCATCGGGTATATCTTCGGGAAGATGATCGAAGTGGTCGCGCGCCAGCCGGAAGCCGAAGCTCGCGTCACAAAATATATGTGGATCGGGTTTGCGTTGGTGGAAGCCATTGCGCTGTATGGCCTGGTCATTGCCTTCATCATTATGGGCTTTCGGAAGGGGTAAGAGGGACCGGAGGGAGGCCCGACGCCTTCGTCTCCTGTCGTCCTTCTCTCCTGGGGAGTTGACATGCCGCAGTTCGAATCTCACTTTTTTTCTTCCCTGATTTTCTGGGAAGTGGTGTCGTTCGCGATTCTCTTTTTCGTGCTCTACAAGTTTGCGTTTCCCGGCATCTTAAGTATGCTGGAAGAACGGGAAAAGAAAATCAAGGACAGCCTTGACCAGGCAGAACATCACCGGTCTGAGGCTGAACGGAAATTCAAAGAATATGAGGCCAAGCTGAATTCCGCTGCGAAAGAGGCGGAAGGAATTCTGGCTGCTGCCAAGGAGCGGGCTCAACGGCTCATGGAAGAAAATGAGCAGCGGATGACGGTGGAAGCCGAACGGATCAAAGGCGATGCAACGCGTGAAATCGACCGTGAGCGCCGCAAGGCGATTCAGGACATTCGGGCTCAAACCACCGACTTAGCCCTGCTTGTTGCGGAGAAGGTTGTCCAGAGAAGTTTGAATGAAGAGGACAACAGGAAGTTCGCAGACGACGCACTCGAAGCGTTGTCTAAATCCTACCAGCAGTAACGCGATGATCGGGTCGCGCGGGATCAACGAAGACTGATCCCGCCCGGCCTGTATCCCTCCAAATCCACACAGACGAAGCGAAACCCGGATTTGCGGAGACACGCACTGATATGTGCGCGCAAGTCCGGTTCATTCAGCCGGGCGAACTCATCCGGTCCGACCTCGATTCGCGCGACGTCTCCGTGCTCCCGCACACGCACATGACGAAATCCTGCCGCCTGCAGGATATCTTCAGCCTCTTCCACGCGGCGGAGGCTTTCGATGGTGATCGGGGTGCCGCGCGGAATTCTCGATGAGAGACAGGCGGCTGCCGGTTTGTTCCAATTCGAGAGCCCGAATTCCTTCGCGAGAACACGGATGTCGGCTTTCGACAGCTCGGCTTCGACCAACGGGCTGCGCACTCCCCATTCCCGTGCTGCCTTGATGCCGGGCCTGTCATCGCCGAGGTCGTCCAAATTCGTTCCATCCACCACATGAGTGCCGCCGCTGGATTGCCGTATCGTTTCGAGAAGTTGATACAAATCAGTCTTGCAGTGAAAGCAGCGGGCCGCATCGTTTCTGACGAATTCGGGAATCTCAAGCTGATCCGTCCGTACAATATCGTGGCGCGCTCCGATTTCCTGGGCGACGCGTGTGGCAATTTCCAGTTCGATCGACGGAAACGTCGGAGAGACAGCCGTGACGCCGACAGCGTGCTCACGGAGCTGCTCATGTGCCACCTTCAGGACGAAGGTACTGTCGATGCCTCCGGAATAGGCAACGAGGACGGAGCCCATCTCGGAGAGCAGGGCGCGGAGGTGATCGAGTTTGTGTTGGAGCAGCGCGGTTGGCATGGCAGTAGGCGTCTCGTAGATGCGCGTATTAGTGACGAATCTTTGCTTTTGCGATGTTGCCGACGACGACGAGGGCGTAATGTTGCGGGTTAAGATACTGTTTGGCGACCCGCTGCACATCTTCCTTCGTGACCCGTTCGATCCATTTGGGATACTGGACGAAGTAGTCGAATCCCAATCCGAAAAACTCCACTTGCGCCAACACCTTCGCCAGTTTGGCGGTCGAGTCCAACCGTAACGGAAAGCTGCCCATCAAGAACGATTTGGCTTCGGCCAGCTCCTGGTCGGTGACCGGAGCCTCGCGGATGGCCTTCATTTCAGCCAGCACGCCGCTGATCGCTTGGTTGGTGGTTTCCGTCTTTGTCTGGAGATTTACCCAGAACGAGCCCGGCATGGCGCGTGCCTCGTAATGGCTCATGATGCCGTAGGCGAGTCCCTGTTTGTCTCGGATGGAGTCCATCAAGCGCGACGAAAATCCGCCGGCGCCGAGGATATGATTCATGACGGTCACGGCGTAAAAGTCCGGGTTTGTCCGGCTGATGCCGCTATGGCCCAGTACGATGGTGGATTGGGTCAGGTCTTTTTCGATGAATTGCACGGCTTTCTTGCCGATGGCAGCGGGTTTCTTGACCGTCCTGGCCGGCGCCGGGCCCTTCTTCCAGGCCCCGAAATGCGTTTGGACCAAGACCGTGGCGTGCTCCACCGTAATATCGCCGACGATGGCGAAAATGACCTGGTTCGGCAGGTACTCCTTCGCGTAGAAGGCTTGGACGTCGCCCAATGTGAGTTTATTCAGGGCTTCTTCGGTCCCATTCGCCGGCCACCGATAGGGGTGGTTGTGGAAGACCAATTGGTTGAACGCTTTCATGGCCACATGGCCGGGGTCGTCGTTGTCGCTGATGATTTCTCCAAGAATCTGCGACCGCACCCGATCGAATTCCTGCGGGGGGAATGCCGGGCGCATGAGGATATCCGCCAGCAGCGTGAAGCCGAGCTCGACGTCCTTCTTGAGCACTCGCGCCGCTGCAGTGGTGTAGTCTTCGTGCGCGGTGACTTCCAGTGCGCCGCCGACAAAGTCGATCTGTTCAGCCAATTGTTTCGATGATCTGGTCGTCGTGCCTTCTTCCAGGAGGCTGGCCGTCAGATTTGCCAGGCCGGCCTTTTCCGGCGGATCGTACGCCGAGCCGGTCCTGATGAGCGCATGGATTTCGACGATGGGCAGAAAGTGTTGCTCGACCACCAGCACGGTTATCCCATTGGGTGTCGTGATTTTAACCGGAGAGATATCGGCGGCAAATCCCGGCTCTGAAAACCCGGTCATTGCGGTGAGAACTCCCCATACGACCAAGGCCGCACCGGCGCGTAAGGACCGCAAGGGGCCATGGCGTGAATGCCGATGGGTGATGTCTGTGATTCTGCGAAGCATGGTTGGTGCGCTATGGCTTTCCCTGTTGCAGTGACGGAAGAGATGCTTCCTGCTCCTTGGGAGGCAGAGGGATGAGAATCCCCACCGTTCGGTTGTCCTGGGTTAAGTATTGCCTGGCGACGCGTTGAATGTCTTTGGCAGTGACGGTCCGCAGGCGTTCCAGAAATTGATCTGCCCGCTGCCAGCCCGCGCCGATGGATTCCAATTGTCCAAGCAACATGGCATGGCGAAAATTTGAATCCTGCTCGAAAATGCGGGAGGCTTCCACCTGATTTTTGGCCCGCTGGAGTTCCAGGTCGGACAGCAGTTCATGGTGGAGCTTGGCGATCTCGCGATGCAGTGCGTCTTCCACCGCCTCAACCTTCGCGCCTGGGCTGACGAGGGAGTAGAAATAAAACAAACCGGAATCTGTTTGCAGCAGGCTGTATTCCGCGCCGACCGACAGGGAGTTTTTCTGGTCATGGACCAGGCTCTGATAGAGTCGGGAGCTTTTCCCGTCAGACAGAATCGATTCGAGGAGGCTAAGGGCATAGGCATCGTCGCTCGAATAATTGGGGACGCGGAATCCCATCATGACAGAGGGAACCTGGGCTTCTCGTTTCAGAACGATACGTCGCTCGCCCCGTTGATCCGGCTCTGCCGACATGGTCTGTTTGGGCGAAGGCCCTTTGGGAATCGGCTCGAAGAGGTGTTTGATCGTCGGGAGTAGCGCGTCTGCTTTGATGTCCCCCACGACGACCAGGGTGGCATTATTGGGAGAATAAAACGTGTCGTAGTGGCGCTGCAAATCGTCAAGCGACATCGCATCGAGATCGGCAAACCAGCCGATGACCGGCCAATGATAGGGATGGCTGAGGAACGTTTGAGCAAACAAGGCCTCGACCAGCGCGCCTTGCGGATCGTCCTCGCTTCTCAAGCGCCGCTCTTCTTTGACAACCTCGCGTTCAGTCGTAAACTCGTTGTTGTCGAGAATCAGACCCTGCATGCGGTCCGCCTCAAGTTCCAGAGCCAGTTCGACGCGGTCGGCCGCGAGGTTTTCAAAATAAGCGGTGAAGTCTTGTCCGGTAAACGCGTTGTCGATCCCGCCGTTCTTGCGGATGATGCGGGAAAATGCGCCCTTGGGATACTTCGCCGTGCCTTTGAACATCATGTGTTCCAGCATGTGGGAGAGCCCGGCACGGCCCATCAATTCATTTCTGGAGCCGACCCTGTACCATACCTGCACTGTCGCCACCGGGGCCTTCGGAACCTCGACCAGCAGCACTTTCATGCCGTTGGACAGCACATGTTCAAGGGGCTCCAGGGCCATTGACGGGGCAGCGTCAGTGAACGCAAGCAGCGTTGCAAGGAGGCACGTCGTCGAATAGTGATGGAGAGCCGACCGCTTCATGATGAGATCAACAACACCCGGTATGCTAACAACGGGATTCGATAGGTGTCAAGGTAACTGATTCCCGGTCGGCGGGAAGATCTCCGAGTTGTCCGCATGCACCGAGTACGTCGCGTCCCCTGCTTTTACGGACGAATACGTCGATCCCGGCCTGGCGGAGCGTGGCTTGAAATCGGAGCACGTCGCGATCCGGCGGGCGATGGAAACGACTCCCCGGAAATTCGTTGAACGGGATCAGATTCACTTTGCACTTCATGCCTCGAAGCAGAGTCGTCAAACGCTGGGCGTCCATAGGCCGATCATTGACATTCGCCAGCAGGACATACTCAAAGGTCAGCCGCCGGGTCGGCGCCAGAGGATACCGGCGACAGGCCGCCAGTAATGACTTAAGTGAGGCGATTTCGCTGGCGGCGGGCATGAGCTCCCGGCGCAGTTCTTCCGTGGTGGCATTGAGGGAGATAGCCAGATTGACGCCGAGGGCCGCGACTCGTTTCAAGCGGGACGCGAGGCCTGCCGTCGATACGACGATCCGTCTGGGCGACCATGCGAGGCCCCACGACGTATCCGTCAAGCAGGTAATGGCTGCTTCCAGCGCATCCACATTGGACAAGGGCTCTCCCATTCCCATGAAGACCAGGTTGGTGATTCGCTCGCCGGCTTTGAGCCGGTCCTGGGCGGTCAAGACTTGGTCGACGATTTCATGGGCTTTGAGATTGCGCTTGAGACCCATGGTACCGGTCAGGCAGAAGCCGCAGTCCAACATGCAGCCGACTTGGGTGGAGACACACAGTGTCAGCCGATCGTCGTCGGGGATGAGTACGGCTTCGATCATCAATCCGTCGTCGAGCGTCAGCAGCAGTTTTCTCGTGCCGTCTTGAGACGGCAACACGGTACAGTGGGACGCGCGCCCGACGATCGCGATCTCGGCCAATGCCGATCGATCGCGGGAAGGCAGGTCGGTCAGCTGGGCGATGGCGCGTGCACGCCGGCGATACAGCCAGCGGAGGATTTGTCCGGCCCGATAATTCGGCCAGCCCCGTGCGCGGACGAACTTCACCATCTGCGGTTCGGTGAGGGCCAATAAGTTGGTTGGAACGGGCAGTGTCGGCATCAAGAGCCTTCCCGATCTCGTTGTGTGACGAAGAGCCTACCATAAGTGAGAATGAACCGACACCATGAGGAGCGCCGAGTTATGAGGCGGTTGCAAAACTTCTTCCATTGCGGCTCATGCTGTATATAATGAACGGCGATGAAAAGACCGACGCTCACCCCTCGATCTGCTGCAAGCCTTGGCCGAAGCTTTGTGCCGGTTTCGCTGGCCCTGTTTCTCATCGTCGCCGGCTGTCTCTTTTTTTATGACGCACAGTCTGCCCCGGTTTCGGATTCGGAAAAACTTCAAGCAGATGGTTGTGGGTCGGCTGAGGAGTGCTTCACCGCCGCTGCATGGCCAAAAGAGCGGTTCGGCCATGCGCTGACGAAAGATCAGGTCGCTACGCTGAAACTGGAGCGGCTTCGACGAGTGATGGAGCAATTCCGGGCTTCGCCTTGGGCCAAGCGGGCAGGATTGTTGTCGGGAGTGATGCTGATTCAGCGGAGTCCAAGCGAAGCGCTCACCTATCTCCGTTCGGCCCAACAAGACTTTTCAGTTCTCGATGATTACATCCGGTTCTGGATCGGTGAAGCATTGCTCCATCTGGGGGAGGCGAGAGAGGCGGCCAGGACATTCGAATCAGTGCCGCAATCAGTCCCCGATTCAAACCTGCTTGATCAGGTCGCCCTCCGTGCGGGAGAAGCCTGGTATCAAGCCTCCAGTTGTCCCGAAGCGCTGGTATGGCTTACCAAGGCCGTCGGTATCAACGACAAAGATCCGCGGGTGCCCCAGGCGTGGCTGCGGCTGGCCGATTGTTATCTTCGAGCCAATCAGCCGGTTGAGGCCAGGGAGGCGCTCAAAAAATTATGGATGAAGTTCCCGCAGACGAAGGAGGCCAAGGAGGCGGGAGCTCTGCTTGCGACCAATATCGGTGGTGAGACCTGGACCCCTCAGCCTGATGACTACTATACCAGGGCTCAGGCCTTTCTGGGACAGGCTCTGCATGCGGAAGCGATCGACGAACTCAAAAAGTTTCTTGCAAAAGACCCGTCTTCTTCACGCCGTGGGGACGCCAAGCTGAAATTGGGCATCGCACAAGTCAGATTGAAACTCTATGACCAAGCGCGCGAGACCTTTCAGGAACTCGCTGGAGCTCAGATGGTTCAGTCCGATGAGGCCGTGGTCTGGTTGGCTCGTGTGTATCTCCGACAGGGAATGGGTGAGAAACTGCTGGAGTTGAGCCGCGGATTACCCAAGCGGTCCTTGTCTCCCGAACAAAAAGGGCAGATCACGTTATTTGCCGGAATTTGGCTGGAAGATCAGGCCCAGTTTGATGAGGCCATCGCGAAGTACAGGCATGTCGTCAAATCGGGAGAGCCGGCATCTCAGCGGGCCGAAGCCCACTGGCGCGAAGGGTGGGTGTTGTATCGAACGGGTCGCTACCAGGATGCGATTGCCGTGTGGCAACCAATCGTTGATCAGCGAGACGGCGAATGGGAACCGCAAGCGCTCTATTGGATCGCGCGGTCTCAAGGTCATGCCAAAGAGTCCAAATCGAAAGAAACCTTCCATCTCCTCTGCAAGCGCTATCCTCTGACATATTATTGTCAATTGGCGCAGGGGCGGACCGACGTCCCCGCCGTGGCGCCCGTAGATCAGGAAAAGACTCCGAGGGATTCTTCGGCTACGGCCGTTGCGGGGTCACTTGCGACGGATTTGGCTCAGGGGCCCGTGCAGCATAGCAATGGCCGGGCGGAAATCGAACAACAGCCGACCTATCGGCGGGCGATTGAACTCAGAACGCTGGGTCTTGAGCAGGATGCCGCGAGAGAACTCGCCGTGCTGACAGACCACTACAGCCGAGATTCCAACGTGTTGGCGGCGCTGCCTGTGATGTTGAATGAAGCCGGGGCTTACCATCATGCGCTGCGCCTTGTGCGGGCTCGATTTCGAGACCGTCTGGAGCGAACCGGGGGGGCTGTGGCGGACGATTTGTGGAATGTCGCCTATCCGACGGGATTGATTCACACGATCAAAACACAGGGAGTCAACGGGGTGGACCCGTTTCTCATTGCGGCGATCATCAGGGAGGAAAGCCAATACGATTGGCGCGCAGTGTCCCGTGTCGGGGCCATCGGTCTCATGCAAATCATGCCTGCAACGGCCAATGCGGTGGCTCAGCGGCATCGTCTTCCCGGCGTGATGCGGGAGGATTTGTTCGATCAGGATACGAACATTCAGATCGGGGTTCGGTATGTGGAGCAGTTGCTTGCGCAGTTTTCCGGCAACGTGGCGCAGACCATCGCCGCGTACAATGCGGGTCCGATCGCCGTCGAGGGGTGGGCGGCGACCTATCGAGGCCGGAGCGAAGACGAATTCGTCGAGTTGATTCCGTTCCTCGAAACCAGGCAATATGTGAAACGCGTCCTCCGCAGCTACAAGGAATATCTCCGCCTCGCCGGTGCCGCAAAGTCCGTTTCTTGACAAGATTTCGCAAAGTTTTTTATAGTGCGGCTCGAACTATGAGAAGAGAGGGCACACAGAACCGCTATGGCGTTAGATCGGTTGGATGCGCTTGAAGCTCGGATCAAAGACCTGGTGAAATTAGTCCAGGAACTGAAGCGAAAAAATGCGTCGTTGGAAGATGAAGTCAAGGCGGCCCGCCAGAGGCTTGCCTCGCAGGATGATGTGAATCGCCGGTGGGAAAAAGAACGAATTGATATCAGGTCGAGAATCGAGCGGGTCATGAGCGAGATAGAACTGCTGGAATGTGCGGACGATACCAAGGAGGTGGCCCTTGACTAAGACGATCGATGTTGAGATCTATGGTCAGCGGTATGCGATTCGCGGTGTTGCCGACGATGCATATATTCGGCGGCTCGCTCATTTCGTTGATGATCACATGAAGCATCTTGCTGAAGGCATGAAGACCGCCACCCCCTCGAAGTTGGCCGTGTTGACGGCCATTAATCTTGCCCATCAGTTCTTCGAGTCAGAAAAGAAGCGGGCTCAGGGAGAGGCGGATGTCGATCGGCGGATGGATACATTGATGGAATCCATTGAAGAGCAGATGCCGACGTCGCTCTTTCGGTAAGTCTCCCCGGTTCGTCTCCTCTCCGCTCCTCATCGAGAGCAAGTTTCGCCTTGCTTTCATAGAAGCCCTTTGTTATCGTGGGTCTACAATCCGTGATCGTGTGCGTGCGGTGTTGTAACGGACAAGCGGGGGATTGAGAATAGATTTTCAGAGCAGCTGACTCGACTGGAAACGAACGTTGTGAAAGCGATAGAGAACGGTGTCATGTCCCTGTACGATGCGGTAATCCGGTGGATTCTCACTAGGGTGGTCATGCCCAGACGGCAATTTGGGGCAGATTTTTTGCGACAAGATGTGAATGACAGAGGGTGGTCGCATGCCGTTCATAGTGGGTGTCAACAGATGGTTCTTGTTTCTCACACCGATCCTTTTCGGCGGCTTGGATCTCGACAAGGGATCCTGCGGTCAAGGGGAAGGCAGAGTGGCAGGAACCTGACGGATGTCGTATTAGCGGGCAGGCGATCTCGCGCGTTTCTCGACTGAACTGTCAGCAATCTCCTGGGCGTTATTCTCCCTCCATTCCTGTCTGTTAGAAGCACCCCGCTCAATGCGTGTACACGTACTACGTGCAACCGGGCAGCCTGGATACCTGGTTTGCCAAGAAGGGGGTGACTCCCATTTCTACTTCAATCGTTTTCTACATCGTCTGTGCAATCGCCGGAGCCCTTGTGGGGGTTGTGGTATTTGAATTGGTGCGTCGCAATATGGCCGGGGCGAAACGGGCTGAGATGGAAGAGCAGGCCAAGCAGGTCGTGCACAATGCCCAGCGCGAAGCCGAAAATGTGCTGAAAGAGGCCAGGCTGGAAGCTAAGGATCTCGTATTTCAGGCAAAATCAGAGATCGAGAAAGAGCAAAAGGCGAAGCTTGTCGAGCTCGCAGCTGCCGAGAAACGTTTTCTCCAGAAGGAAGAGGGATTTGATCGCAAGCTCGCCGCGCTGGACAAGCGGGAGAGCGAGTCGCAGAAACGCGATCAGGAGTTCGCGAAGCGTGAGGAGCGGCTTAACGCCAAAGAAACAGCTTGTGCCAAGGCTGAACGTGAGCATCGTGAAGCATTAGAGCGCGTAGCCGGTATGACGGCCGAAGAAGCCAGAAAACAGCTGATCGTCGAAATGGAGTCGCAGGCTCGGCTTGATGCCGCCGGCATCGCCAAGCGGACGATCGAAGAGGCGCGTGAAAATGCCGAGCGGGAAGCACGTGAAATCATCACCAGCTCCATTCAGCGGGTGGTGCGCGACTACGTGTCGGAATCCACGATTTCGGTGGTCCAGATTCCAAACGACGCTATGAAGGGCCGGATCATCGGCCGGGAAGGGCGAAATATCCGCGCGATCGAGGCTGCCACAGGGATTGATTTGATCATCGATGAGACGCCGGAGGCCGTGATCATTTCGGGGTTCGATCCCTTGCGGCGTGAGATCGCCAAAGTGTCGCTTGAGCGGTTGATGCATGATGGCCGGATTCATCCCACCCGCATCGAAGAGATTGTGGAAAAGGTGAAGGTCGATATCGACAAGCTGATGTATGAAGAGGCCGAAAAGATCATCTTCGAATTGGGGCTTGCGGATTTTCATCCTGAGTTGATCAAAGTGCTGGGGCGGCTCAAGTATCGGACGAGCTACGGACAGAACAATCTCTACCATGCGCGGGAAGCGTCGTATATTTGCGGCATCATGGCGTCGGAGTTGGGACTCGACGTCAAGTTGGCTCGGCGCGGCGCCTTGCTCCATGACATCGGCAAAGCGGTCAGCCATGAGGAAGAGGGGCCGCATGCCATGCTGGGGGCCGAGATCGCCAAAAAATACGGAGAATCTCCCAAGATCGTGAACGCGATTGCCGCACACCATGAACAGGTGGAGCCGCTGTGTCCGGAGAGCGTACTGGTGGCTGCGGCCGAGGCACTCTCGGCTGCCCGGCCGGGAGCCAGGCGAGAAGCGCTGGAGTCTTACGTCAAACGGTTGGAAAAACTCGAGTCCTTAGCCACGGGACTAAAGGGAGTGCAAAAGGCGTATGCAATCCAGGCAGGGCGTGAAATCCGTGTGATCGTACGACAGGAAGATATCACCGATGCCGAATCGTTCCAGCTTTCGCGCGAGTTGGCGAAGAAAATCGAGCAGGAACTGACTTATCCGGGGCAAATCAAAGTGACTGTTATTCGGGAGAGCCGGTACGTGGAATACGCCCGATGAAGGTGTTGTGTATCGGCGATATCATGGGCGAACCGGGCCGGCGCGCCGTCGCCCGTGCGGTACCGCGCCTTGTTGCGCAGCGCCAAATCGATGCGGTCATCGGAAACGGAGAGAATGTCGCAGGCGGGTTCGGCATTACGCCGGAATTGGCCGAAGAGTTGTTTGAATTGGGCCTCTCGGTCATCACCACGGGCAATCATGCCTGGGATAAGAAGGAAGTGCTCGATTATTTCCCGCGCGAATCCCGTCTGCTGCGCCCTTCGAACTATCCGCCCGGGGTGCCTGGCAAAGGCAGTGTGGTCATTGAAACTGCCGGCGGGGAGCGGCTGGCGGTGCTTCAGTTGATGGGGCGGGCCTATATGCCGACGATCGATTGCCCGTTTCAAACGGCCAAGCGCGAATTGTCGAGATTGAAACAGGAAACATCGGCGATAATTGTTGATATGCACGCAGAAGCCACGTCTGAAAAAATGGCTATGGGCCACTATTTGGACGGTGAGGTCACGGCGGTGGTCGGCACACATACCCATGTGCAAACAGCCGACGATCAAATTCTGCCCAAGGGGACGGCCTACATTACCGATATCGGGATGACCGGTCCGCTGCTTTCGGTGATTGGAGTGAAAAAGGAACTGGCGATCGAAAAATTTCTGACCGGCATGCCGCGACGCTTTGAAGTCGCATCAGGCCCGTCGGTGTTCTGTGCGGTGCTGGTGGAGCTTGACGCGCGGTTGGGTAAGGCCATCGCCTTTGAGCGGATCCGTATGATCGATTGAAGGAGGACGTCACGAGTCGCACTCGCGCCTTCCCATCGCCCGGTGATTCCCCGTCGAGGCGTGTTTTCACGGTATCGGAACTGACAGGTTTGGTTCGAGCATCCCTCGAAGCCGATTTTTCAGAGGTATGGCTCGAGGGAGAAATTTCCAATCTTCGCGCGCCCGGGTCCGGGCATCTCTACTGTACGCTCAAAGACGATTCCAGCCAGATGCGAGCCGTCATCTTCCGGTCGGCTGCGCTTCGATTACGGTTCGGTTTGGAGGATGGGCTGCATGTCGTTGCGCGGGGACGAGTCACCGTATATGAACCGCGCGGGGAGTATCAGGTCGTTCTTGAGTATGTCGAACCGAAGGGGCGCGGCGCGCAGCAGGTGGCGGTTGAGCAACTCAAGACTCGCCTGGCTGCGGAGGGGCTTTTCGATCTGGATCGAAAAAGGCCCTTGCCGGTGTTTCCTCGAACTGTCGGTATCGTTACGTCGCTGTCGGGGGCGGCCGTTAGAGATATGATGACGGTGCTGCATCGCCGGTGTCCTGTTCTCCGCATCATCATCGCTCCTGTGTCGGTACAGGGAGAGGACTCTGCAGAGCAGATTGCCTCCGCCATCCGATCATTGAATGCATTAGGCCGTGTCGATGTCATGATTGTGGGGCGGGGCGGCGGCTCATCGGAAGATCTCTGGAGCTTCAACGATGAGCGGGTCGTGCGTGCAATTGCAGCATCGCCCATTCCGGTCGTATCGGCAGTGGGTCATGAAACGGATGTCACGCTCGCCGATTTTGTCGCGGACCTGCGGGCGCCGACGCCCTCGGCTGCCGCAGAGGCTGTCGCTCCGGTGTTGAGTGAGGTTGTCGATCGCCTCGGTGAACTGACGGCTCGCTCCCGGCTGGCGATGAGCCGCCGTTGCGAAGCCGATCGGCAACAGCTCGATCTCATCGTCACCCGCATCGCGAACGTCCGGTATCGCGTGTTGGAGGATATTCAGCAGGTCGACGGAGCGGTTGCTCACATGCGTCGGGCCGTGCAGGGTCTTCTGAGGCAGAGATGGGACAAGGCGCACTCGTTCAAACACGAATTGATCGGGAACAGCCCGGATGGGCAGGTGCGTCAGGGGCTAACCCTGGTACCTCAGTTAGGCTCGCGTCTTGTACAAGTGATGCGATATGGACTAAACCGGAGGACGCAATCGGCGCAGGCCTGTCTCGTAAACTTGCATACGCTGAGCCCGCTGGGGATTCTTGACCGCGGGTATAGCATTTTAGAGTCGGTGTCGTCCCATCGCGTGATCCGGGATGCCTGCGACGTTGCAGTGGGGGAAGAGGTGTTGGCCCGTCTTGCAAAAGGACAACTGCGCTGCGTGGTGACGAACGTGATGCCCGATGGTTCCAAAGCCGGGTCAGCCTCGCTATAATGACCCATTTCTCGACGAAGAGGAGATGACCGTGGCTGGTGTGAAGTTCGAACAGGCGATGGCCAGATTGGAAGCCATCGTGGCGGAATTAGAAAAGGGGGATTTACCCCTGGATGAGTCGTTGAGGATCTTCGAAGAGGGTATTCGTCTCTCGAAGAACTGCTTGAAGGTGTTGGAAGAAGCCGAGCGGAAGATCGAAGTGCTGGTCCAGGACACAAACGGCAAGAAGCATCTTCGCGCATTTTCTTCCGACGGTGACGAGGGACGGGATTCCGACGCCGACGTATAGCACCTCAGTGGTCCGACTGCCTGGTCGAGGTCTTGATAGAGTCCGTCTTTCCATGGGCGCTAAAGCATACCCTCAAAAAGATCGTCTCGATCAACGGCTGGTCGCGCAGGGGTTGGCGCCGAGCCGGGAAGCCGCGGCACGGATGATCCTCGCCGGAGAGGTCCGAGTGAACGGCGCCATGATCGACAAACCGGCCAAAGCGGTGTCAGTGGAGGCGGCGGTCGACATCGTTTCACACGGCTCCCGCTTTGTCAGTCGCGGCGGGGACAAGCTTGCAGCCGCTCTGGATGCGTCCGGGACCGACCCTCGTGGTCTTGTCTGTCTTGATGTAGGATGCTCCACCGGAGGGTTCACCGATTGTCTCTTGCAACGGGGCGCGACGCGGATTTATGCGGTCGATGTCGGCTACGGCCAATTCGACTGGCGGCTTCGGCAGGATCCGCGTGTCGTGCTGATCGAGCGGACCAACATCCGCTATATCGAACGGTCCGCCGTTCCTGAACCGATCGCGCTCACGGTCATCGATGTGTCGTTTATCTCATTGACGAACGTGCTCCCTTCAATCCTCCCATTCTTAGCGCCCAACGCCCGCGTCATTGCGCTCGTCAAACCGCAGTTCGAAGTCGGGAAAGGACAGGTCGGTCGAGGCGGAATCGTTCGTGACGAGACGCAACGGCAGGCTGTACTCCAGCGGATCGTGCGCCATGCGGACGAATTGGGATTGCGGGTGCTGCAGACATTGGATTGTCCCGTAAAGGGGAAGAAGGGGAATCACGAAATGTTGGCAATTTTTGAGCTCGCGGCGCGGTTTCATGGTATGTAAAAGGGCGATGCGGTTTTTAGAGGATACTCATTTATCGGAGGGATGATGAAGGTACTCGTAACGGGCGGCGCAGGATTCATCGGCTCCCACGTGGTCGATCGGCTTGTGGAAGAAGGGCACCAAGTCGTTATTGTGGATGACTTGTCTTCCGGGACGAGAAAAAACGTCAATCGCGCTGCCAGCTTGTACAAGCTGGACATCCAAAGCGGGAGACTGGAGCGAGTGTTTCGCAATGAACGGCCCAACATCGTCATCCATCTGGCTGCTCAAGTCAGCGTGAGGGTCTCGGTCGACAATCCGGTATTCGATGCGCAGGTCAACGTGCTGGGGACGATGAATGTCCTGCATCAAGCGGTGCATCATGGGGTGAGAAAGGTCATCTTCTCCTCTTCCGGCGGTGCAATTTACGGAGAGCAGGAGGTGTTTCCAGCGCCGGAATCTCACGTGACCAAACCGCTCTCGCCTTATGGCATCAGCAAACTCTGCGCCGAACATTACTTGTCCTATTTTCAGCGTATCAGCGGAATTCAGGTCGTGAGCCTGCGGTATGGGAACGTATATGGACCTCGGCAAGATCCGGAAGGGGAAGCCGGTGTCGTGGCAATTTTCATTCGCAAGATGTTGAACAACGAGCAGCCGATCATCAACGGGAATGGCCGCCAAACCAGGGACTTCGTGTTCGTTGACGATGTGGCAGAGGCCAATCTGGTGGCGATGCGACAGGATTCACAGGGTGTCTATAATGTCGGGACCGGCATTGAAACGTCGGTCAATGAACTGTTCCGGATACTCGTGGGCCTCACTGGCTCTTCCTGCAAGGAAGTGCATGGTCCGGCTAAGCTGGGGGAGCAGATGCGCAGTGTGATCGACTCCTCAAAGCTCAAGCAAGAGCTGGGCTGGGAACCTGAGGCCGATCTTACCAAGGGTCTTGAGAAAACCGTCGCGTATTTCCGTGAGCTAATGGGCTAGCCCGCTCCGCTGACGATGTGAGGGGAGCGGGCAATGGGGTCCCATTGGTTCACCGGATCAGTATCGTGGAACTTTCCCGTCTACCTGGAGCGACCAGGCATCGATCCCGCCGATCAGATTCTTGACGTTTGAGAAGCCTTGCTGGAGTAGAAATCCCGTGGCGTCTCCGCTTCTCATCCCATGATGGCAATACGCGATGATTTCGGTATTCTTGTCCAGCTTTGAAAGCGACTGGGGCAAGGTTCCCAGCGGGATCAGCAGAGAGTTGTCCAGCTTGGCCAGTGCATTCTCCCAGGGTTCCCGAACATCCAACAGTACCAGGTTGTCCCCCTTCTCCAAGCGGGCTTTCAATTCTTTCGGCGTAATCGTGAAACTCATAGGATGCCCTCCTCTTAAAGAAAATGAATCATAAGTGAGAGGGGAAAAGACTGTCAAATTCAGGATCGTATGACGGGAACAGTATCAAACGTCCATTTTCCGTAGCGATTGGATCGGCCGGTGGCTTCGGACAGGCAGGCCATGAACTCGCGCCGTGGGATTTCTTCGGCGCCGAAGCGACGGACGTGTGGCGAGGCTTGCTGGCAGTCGATGATTGAGAACTCCCAGGCTTGTAACTGACGTACCAGTGCGACCAACGCGGTCTTTGAGGCGTCGTCTACTTGTGTGAACATGGATTCGGCAAAGAATGCCGTCCCGAGGGCCAGGCCGTACAGGCCGCCGACCAAGTCTGCCCCGATCCAGGTTTCTACAGAATGGGCGTAACCGAGTTCGTGCAGTGTTCCGTAGGCCTCGATCATCGCGGGCGTGATCCAGGTGCCGCCGTCGGGATATTGTGGTCTGGGGCCGGCGCATCGGGTCATGACTTCCCGGAAGCAGCGGTCGAGCGTGACCGTGAAGTGACCGCGACGCATCGTCCGCTCCAGGCTGCGTGGGATGTGGAGCTTGGAGGGGAAGAGCACAGCCCGTGGATCCGGCGACCACCATAAGATCGGCTGGTCCTCGCTGTACCAGGGAAAGATGCCGTGGCGATAGGCTTCAAGGAGCCGTTCAGGGCGGAGGTCTCCGCCGACTGCCAGCAAACCGTCTGCGTCAGCCTGTTCAACCGGCGGAAAGTTCAAATTCCTTCCGCGTGCGCTCAGGACGAACATATCGAAAGAGACCGGTCAATTCTTGGGTAGCTCGTCTTATCCGTTTCTCTTCTCTGTGGAAGCCAAGATCGGTTGGAAGGTCGGATCGGCATCGAGCACCGCTTTCAGCAGTTCACTGTGAAGAAAGTAGCGCCAGACCGCGTCGTCTTTTCCCGGCACTTCGTCGAACCAGCGTTTTGCGTCGGTCAGATGCCGCAGCATCTTCGCCTTGTCTCCGTAATCCGGCACGAAAATCATGCTGTAGGCCATGGTGTATTCTGCGAGAAATTTGTCGATGGGCAGCTCGGCCAGGCCCGATGCCTTTTCGGCATCGGCATAGGCCTGGAGGCTGTCCGGATCGTGCAAAATCCGGTTCCAGGCAACTTTGTTGATGCGGGACCAGGCTAGTTGGAGGAGGGCTTCGGCCTTGGGTGTTTTCCGGTTGTCGGGAATGTCGCGGACCAAGGCTTCAAAGGTTTGGATCATCGGGAGCTGATCGTTGTTCCATCGGTAGGCCATGCCGAGACGGAAGCGGTTGTCCAGCTGTTCGGGACGGATCTTGGCGAGGGTCTCCAGGGCCGGTACCATCCGGTAGAGAAAATCCGCTGGTGTCGGCTGGGGCAGGCCGCCCATCTCCATTCCGTTAGAGAGGTCCAGACGGGCTGCTCCTGCATAGATGTTCCAGTA